>JAJYWX010000022.1 GCA_021791275.1 bacterium
TTAGACAACAAATAGCAGTAAATATAGCAAAATCTGTTTGTGATTATTTTGGTATTCAATATAAAGAACAGAATCAAGGAGGAAATTCAAAAGTGAAAACTGGTGTATTACTATACACAAAGGATGATGCAGTGACAGGATTTCGTATTGCTGAAAAATTCAATAATTGTGCTGTGTTTGTTCGTAAAGATGATAAAACTGCTTCTTCCGAAGTCATGAATTGTGAAACACTTTATATTGTTGGTGGTCAAAGTGTAGGTCATCCAAATGAAGTTATTTTAAGTGGTGTATCTTGGTGGGAAACTGTCGTTAATGCTAAAGCAAAATTAGGATTCTAAAAAGGAAGAAGAGTGAATTACTCCACTCTTCCTTTACTATCATAACCTTAATGCCCAAGGTATTTGATAGCGAAATTATTATACCATATTTTTCAGAAAGGGGCAAATAATTCGTGAAAGAGATGGTGATTCCTAGTATGGGGGAAAATGAAGAACAGAAGAAAGCTATTGAATTTGCTTTATTACAGCAAAGGGTTGATATTTTAGAAAAATGGAAATCAGGATATGAAGAAGCACAAAATCAAAGATGGGAACATTTTGAAAAGAAATTTGATAAATTTGTTGAAACTATAACTGAAAAAATAAATGAACAAAAAAGTAATTGGATCACTAGAGTTCCTTGGTATGTAACTTTACTTTTTGGTGGTATGATGTCAACAATTGTTTATTTATTAACAAAAGGACATTAAAACAAGAAGGTGAATAAATGAAATTTGATATACGCAATGTAGAGAAATATGTAACAGGTAGCACATTTTTATTATCAACCTTAGCAGTAATATATAAATTCATGATTACCAATACTGGCAATTCTGATATGATTTATTTTTCACTTGGTTTAGGAGGTATCTTCGTGACTCGTAAGGCTGTTAGTTATTTTAAGCCAAACCAATATTACTACAATAATATTGGTGGTACAGAAGTTACAACAGATCCTAATGTAGTCACTAACAATACTACAAATGTAATTACTCCCACTCCCACTTCAGAACAACAAACAAATACAGTTACTCCGAAAAGTAATTATTAATTTAAATTGAAAGGATGAATTTAATATGGATGTTTCTATCTTTTATGTCATTGGTGCGGTTGTCATGGTTTTAGCAATTGTTTTTGGTACTTCATATGCCAGGAAACAAGGTTTAGTTTCGGCAGACGATCTTATCTTTTCTGCAAGAGTTTTGGGGCTTACGGCAAGTATTATTGAAGAACTTCAACTCAAGCAAGAACCTTTGATCCGTCCGATTACCAATATTATCACTCTTGCACTTGATGAAGCTGGTAAAGTCGCACAAGGGCAAAGTAAAGATCAAATTATTACTGACGCAGAAAATACAGCTTATAAACTTTGTGAACAAGGTAATATAAAATTAACAGATTCAAGAAAACAGATCGTCAATGGATTAATTGAAATTGCAGTAAATAATAAATTCGGAGATCAAGCATTAAAATAATGGTTGCAATAACTATTGGTTTGGTTTTTGTTTGTGGATATTTAATGTTTTTAGCGAGTCAAGAATAGATTGATGTTTGGTGTAAGGAGTTGCCTGTGTGGGTGACTCCTTTTTGGTTTGGTTAATTTGAAAAATATTGAAAGGAGAACATTTAATTATGGGTAATGTTGAATTTAGGTATAGTGATTCTAATTTTTGTGCTTATCTAATGTATCTAGGTTATTTACCTATTGGCTTTGACATAGTTGAAAAAAGAGGCAATAAACCTAAAGTGTTTATTCACTTTGAAGGAGAAAAGGAAATTTTAATTCAGTTACAACAAGATTATAAAAATAATAATGTTCAACTGAATTTAATTGAATATGGAAAATGTAAAGATTTCATTTTGAAATTAGTTAAACAACAATTACAAAATTACTTTAAGAATTAAGAAGTAAAACAAAAATAACGCTTTATTATCAACGGTTTCAACAATATTAATTTGCTGTTTTTGGTTTATTAAGTGCATGTGATGCACCAAGAAGGAGGGCATTTAATTATGCAAGACGAAGAAGAAATAAAATCTCATATATTGGCAATGTGGAAACAAAGAGATGAATTCACTTGGGTTTTTCTTGAAACTGGTGAAGTTCATAATGAATATGAACGATTAGGTATTATTCAGAAATTATTAGATAGTAAACAAATAGAAGATTTTCATATTTGTGATGATTTATATAAAGAATTTGGTTGTGACAATAATCGTAAGATAACAAATAAAAAGTCTAAACAACCAAAAGAAGATTCATGTATTCCCTGGAAATCAGGAGGAGAAATCCAATTTATAAAATTATATAGGAATGAGGTATCTCAATTGGTAGAAGATGAAATTTTAGATGCTTATGAACAAGCGTTTTTGTTTGTAATTCTGCCACATATAGAATTTAAAACAAATTGTGTGATAGTAAATGGTGATTATCCTACATTAGAATACATAGCACAAAAAACAAAATTAAGTTTAAGAAAAATTAAACAGGTAGTTAAATCTTTGGAAGACAAAAATTTAATACGAAGATATAAGGATGGGATCAATAAAAAGATATTTATAAATCCAAATTACTTTTGTGCAGGTAGCAAAATTGAGGGTGTAGTACCCTCTTATTTTATTGAAGAGGTTGAAGTCACAACTAAAGAGTTGTTCAAGTAATAAAATATAATAAAGGAGGTCATTTTATTATGACTATGGGTATTTATAAAATTGAAAACAAAATAAACGGTAAAATTTATATAGGTAGTTCTAAAAATATAGAAAACAGATTTAAAGAACATAAAACAATGTTAAGAAATAATAAACACCATTCTTATTATCTCCAAAATTCTTGGAATAAATATGGAGAAAGTAATTTTGAGTTTAAGAAAATAGAAGAGATTACCAACCTTAGTGATTTATTAAGTAGAGAATCTTTTTATATAGAAAAATTCAAGTCACTAGATTCTAATTTTGGTTATAATATTAAACCTGTGCTCGATGAAGTTAAAATAATTACTCCTAAAGATATTAATATAAAATTGAAAGAATTATTAAATTATGAAGGTGATATAATTGAGCGACAAACAATTACCAAAGAATATGAAAATAAACATGTAAAAATATATAATAGAGAGTTAGCCTATGCAAAAGATAAATATAATATTAAGCAAAGTGAAATATCCTTTCTATATTCTTTAACATCTTATTTAAAATATGAAGATGTTTTATTGGTTAATTTAGATGGATATCCAATTATGCAATTTGAACTAGCAGATAGTTTAGAAATTGATCGCAGAACAGTAATTAGAAACCTCAATAGTTTAACAAGTAAAAAAGCATTGTATTATATTAAAGATTGTCAAAGGAATTTGTATTTTGTCAATCCATTTCTTATGTATTGCGGAGAAGAAATAAATCCACTTTATCCATTATTATTTACCAAAATTGTTGGATATGAACCTCTAAGTAGTCCTTAATAAATCACTAATAGTCGAATCCCTTGTCCTGAATGGATTAGGGGTTTATTTATTTTTGTGTATTTTTGAGATGATGAAAGAAGGTTATGAATTATGGGATTGATTACTGAAGAAGTTGAAGTTGGGTCAAATTGCAAAAATATAAAATACTATGAAAATAAAGGATATAAATTTGAAAGATATTATGATGAGTATAATAAAAAAATGTCTGTTAAAAAAGGAACGAAAATAATAGTTAAAATAGAAGACCTAAGTGATAATTCAAGAGTATTTGTTGATGCCCAATGTGATGGTTGTGGAAAAATTTTAGAAAAAATAAGATGGTCAGATTATACAAAACAAGTTAAACAGGATAAGACTTATTATTGCCATAAATGTGCTCATGCAGGATTCAAACAATATACTTCTTTTTATGATTGGTGCTATGAGAATCTACATAAAGAAGAATCGGATAAATTAATGTTACGTTGGGATTATGATTTAAATATTGATAAAAATGGGAAAGTATTAAGTCCAAAAGATGTAAGTTATACTTCTAAATTAAATAAAAAAGGCTACTGGTTTAAGTGTTTAGATCATTCTAAACATGAATCCGAATTAAAAAATACAACGGGATTTATAAGTGGTCAAAAAGGAAGTATTGAATGCAATCAGTGTAATTCTATAGCATCAACACATGCTAATTTAATTGACTTTTTCGTAGATAAAGAAGACGCATATAAATATTCTTTTGGATCGTGGAATAAAGTATTGGCAAGATGTCCTGATTGTGGGTATGAAAAAAGAATTGCCATTACAAATCTGGTAAATCATGGTTTCGGTTGTAATCGTTGTGGTGATGGCATAAGTTTTCCAGAAAAAGTTATGTTAAATATTTTAGAGCAATTGAACAAAAAATTCATAATGCAATTATCTAAAATAATCTTTAAATGGTGTGGTAATTTTAGATATGATTTTTATATAGAAGAAATAAATGGTATTTGTGAGGTTCAGGGTATTCAGCATTACGAAGAAACCAATGGAAAGTGGGCTTCTTTAAAAGAAACACAGGAAAATGACATAAAAAAAGAAAATCTCGCTAAAAACAATAATATAATAAATTACATAGTTTTAGATTGTAGAAAATCTGAATTAGAATGGATTAAAAACAGTATTATGCAATCTGAACTCCCTACCCTCTTAGGTTTTAAAGAGGAAGATATAGATTGGTTTAAATGTCTTGAATTTGCTTATAAAAGTCTAGTTAAAAAAGCATGTGAATTATGGAATAATAAAACTAATATTATTGATATATCTAGAATATTGAAATTAAATGAAAATACTATAAGAAATTATCTTAAAAAAGGAACGGAAATTGGTTGGTGTAATTATAATCCTAAAAAACAAGTATGCAAAAAAATAATTTGTTTAACAACAGGTGAAATATTTAATAGTATTACAGATGCTTGCTCAAATGGACGACAATCAATTAGATCAAATATTTCTGCTTGCTGTAAAGGAAAATCTAAGTCAGCGGGCAAACACTCTATCACTGGTAAACCTCTTAGATGGATGTTTTATGATGAGTATTTAAAAACTCAAGATTGATTTTACAATAGGATATATCTTTCCTTTTAGGATGGATATATCCTATTTTTTTCGTTTTTATTCTATTAATTACCTATCATAATTAATTCACCCCTGTCATACTAATATAACACAAATATAAAATGATTGAACATACGTTCATGAAAGGGATGATTAATTATGGATCTTTCTAGTCTTTTTCCTTTTAGTTATCCATCGTGGGTGATTGAAGTAGTATCTCATCCTATCCTTCTTACTATTGCAATTGTATGTGGTCTAATGCTCTATCAGCAGTTAAAAAGAAAACTTGCAAATGGTGACATTTCACTCTCTGATAATCAAGCAAAAATAATTGGGTTAGTGGGTATTATTATCTTAATATTTATGGCAAGGAGTTGAAAAATAATGTTAGCGACATTAACGATGTTGGGGATCGTAGGTTGGGGAGTAGGAACTATGGTTGTTGATTTTGTAAAAAATGATTCTCATAGTCTCCAAGGGAAGCTCCAACTTATCTATAAGAGATGTGACATTGCCACAGAAAATAAAGAATCTCATGATAGTAAAAAGAAAAAACTTTATCCCTCTCTTACTAAAATTGGTTGGAATGGTAATAATAAAGTCTTATATTATAAACTTCCTACAGGGCTTTCTTTTAGGGACGTACTTCAAAAAATGAATTATATTACAGACGGCTTGGGTGCTGAAGTGATACCAAAACAACTTGAAGGTGATTATAAATCAGACTTTACGTTTACTGTCCTCAGTGGTCACTTACAAGAAAGAGTTGATTATACAAATGAAAGTGAATTATTAAAAAGTAAACAAGGAATGTTTGTACCTATTGGATGGAGTCGTAGAGGTTTTGAACAATTAGATCTAAGTCAGCCAGATACGTGTGATTTGTTGATTGCAGGGGTCAAGGGATCAGGTAAAAGTACATTGATGAGATTAATTGGGACTAGTCTCATACTAAATTACTCTGATACAGAATTAAACTTATGGCTTGCCGATTTTAAAAATGGTGCAGAGTTTTCTGTATTTGGTAATACTAGTCTGGTTAAAAATAAAATAACTCATCCACATGAAGCAAAAAAATTTTTTATATTCCTTTTAGAAGCTTGTGAACAAAGGAATATTCTTTTTACGCAAAATAATTGTGTAGATATAGATGAATTTAATATCAAATATCCTAAAAATAAAATACCACATATTATTATGATGCTTGATGAACTTGCAATGCTTCAAGGAAAAAATGAAGAACATTTAATATTGACACAATTAGGGGCTGTAGCTAGATCTTCCGGAATTCACTTGATTATTTCTACCCAACGTCCCGACAGAAACGTCATCGATTCAAATTTGAAAAATAATATTGCGGTTACCGTAGGATTTCGCACGAAGAATCAGGTTAGTAGTCGTGTCGTACTTGGAGAACAGAATGACAGACTCGCCTATATCGATCCAGACCTTAGAGGTAGATGTATTATGCAACATGGTGCGAAGGAAATTTATGTCCAAGTACCATTGATCACGCCAAGCAAAGCGAGTGAATTACTAATACCATATCAAATACCCCTCCAACAATCTAATAATTCATCTCAAATCACCTACTCTAAGTCCACCTAACACGTACAGCAAAACATATAAAAACTAATACAAAAAAATGAAAGTTAGGGAACGGATTATGAAATATTATGAAACTAAAGAACCCACACCAGAACCCGCTTTACACCACTTTAGACAAACACCACCATGAATATTCATCTGAACCACTCAAACACAAACGTCTGATTAAACACATTAAGGAGTGAGTGTCCATGAATAATGTACTTTTTTCCAGAGAAAGAGATAATCGGATAGTCAATCTTATATCAGAGGGAACTCTCTTTTCTCGCTCTCAAATAGAGCGTATCTTCTTCCCTAACTATAAAAGTGCAAAACGTAAGGCGCAAGAACGCTTATGTAAACTCGTTGAAGATAAACGTATCAAACGTTATCAAAAAGATTATGCTATGCCTTCTCTTTATTATATTGATAAGAAACCAATCAACACAGAACATTATCTCTTAATAAACGAAGTTTATGTGAGTTTTTTAACTCAGAAAAAGCCTTGGCAAATTATTGAGTGGAAGTGGTCATATGGCATTTGTGATGGCTTACTACGTGCAGATTCGTATATAAACGTATGGTTAGAACCTGATAAAAGGCGTAGAGTAGTAATCTTCCTCGAAGTAGAAAAAAATCCAAATAAAAGATTCGATAAGGATAGTCAATATGAAAAAGTGTTTGAAAGATCATGGAATAAAGATTTACCTGAATGGGTTGTAACTGAAAATAATAAAGCAATTTTCCCGACTATTTTAATTGTTACAGATTATCCACTAGAAATAAACTCAAAATCAGGTATCAGATTTATAATTGCTTCTTTATCTCAAATTAAAGAAGATGTTTATAAACTAATATGGAGGTAAATAAATATGTATTATGATGCTGTTGTAAATCGTTCAGAATGGCTTCCATTGACTCCAGAACAAGTTTATGGACGTCTTGAAGATATGTTTCCACTGAAGGAGGAAAATAATAATGAGTATGATTGATCGTTGGTTAATGAACCATTGTACAGGGACATATAATGTATCTGCTAGGGAACAAAAGAAACTTAAAGAACGCCAAGATATAGTTCGTGATTATGCATCGGGATTAGGGTTACCAGATATTTTAGACCGTTATTCCGTTCAACCAAGGTATTTAGATGATAAAACCAATTCTGAATTTGGAATTATGCAGTTTGAAGAAAGTTCAAATTTTACTTGGATAGAACGTCCTAATGATAAAACAAAGTTATTTATGGATCGAGACACAAAAGAAGTCGTGGCGATTAATTATCACAAGGAGGATTTTGAAAATGATATGTCAAAATATTGGGATATTTGAAGAAACTGATGAAAACAAACTAAATGAAGAAATTGAAGGGAATAAATCAACTTGGGAAGAACGCCAACATGAGATAGAACAAATTAATAATGATATTGATTATAATAATCATTATTATAATCAATCCAGAGAAACTTATAGTATTTGGCAATGGGCAATACCTTGGAGTGGGATTGGTAGGTAGACAAGGAGGAGAGATGATTGATTTATGAGTAAGGGAACTAAATTAATATCATATATTGCTAGAAATACTATATTTAAACCATATTATAAAATGGTAAAAGAAGTTAAGCAGTACGATAAAAAACAATATGCCATTCTTATATCTCAGGTGGATAGAAATATTAAAGATGAAATATACGAACGAAGTCAACCGAGACATTATGAAGTATATCAGCAATTTGATAATATAATCCATGAACACGATTTTTGGTAAGTTGGTTTTTAGACCAACTTCTTTTTTATATTTCAATTTGTAATACAATGTAATACATTCTATTTCGCCCAAAAGAAAAAGCCCTGATTTGTCAGGACTTAATCATCATCTTCAAACATATTAAATTTGAATTCTTTAACAGGAGATAATTCAATCTTTGTCTCTTTTGTTTTTAATGGTATAGATTGAATTGGAGTAACATCATTTGTTGTTTGGTTATTACTCTTAAAAAAATAATCATATAACGCTTTTCTAGTTATCTCACCCTGCTTTCTTTTAGGTAAGGAATCCAACAACGGTGCTAACGTGCTATTATCTCGATAACTTCTGATTCTGCCCATCTCAAATTTTTCACCACCTTTTCAGCACCTCTAACTCCTGCGAATTGACCATCATTAATACCGTTCTCATCTTCTATCCAAGGCAATTTAGGATATAATATTGTTTGTTTCCAAGGCAAATAATTAAATACTTTAGGCGCACCCCCGCCAACTATAACAATTTCATCAATAAGTTTTGTATTGTAGTAAGTTGTAATATCACTAATAATTAAATCTGCCTGATCTTCATACAACTGATTCAACGCTTCGTATCCGTAATATAAATCAACTTCAAATATTTTTTTGCCGAAGGGATTGCGTTTGTATATATTATGAACACCATTTTCAGTAGTATGACTCATATTATTAATAATCTCACCTCTCAAAAGGTAAATATAGTTGACAGTACCCATACCAATATCAATAATTAATACTACATTAGGAATATCTCTTCTTGGTTTACCATCATCACCAAGATAATAATCCATACCCGTAGTTAGTCCCTGTGGAAGTGATTTTACTAATATTGGTTTAAAATTGTATGTGTATTGCTCATTTCCAATGTTGTAAATTATATCTTGTTGCTTGCCAAAAAGTTCAACAACTTGTTTTTTTTGTGAAGAATAAGTGTCAAATGGAAATAAAAATACAATCTTGTCTTCACCCTTAAAATTACATAATATATACTTCGTTAGAATTTGAAATGTATTTTGGTCAGTTTTGATTTTATTTAAAGAATAAACTTGTGTATGCCCGTAGCGAATTGCATTTTCACCAACAAAATGATTATCAATTTTCCACAACGGTTTTACCGAATAATCGTCTTTTGGTTTAGCAATTACAGATAATGTTTTTACCTCTCTACCTTTAGATGATCTTGCTTTATAATTTGAGTTGCCTGGATCTAGGAATAACATAATATTAACCTCCTTCTAAATATTGTTCCCCAACAATAGTATATTTTGTTGGTAGTATTTTAGTACCCATTCCGTTGCCAAAAGGCACTAATATACACCCTCATTTCAGATCAATTCAAGTTCTAAATCAATCTCATTTTTCTTAAAAGAAATATGTTTAATAACTTTAGCTAATATAACTTTTTGTCTGTCAAAATCAGCATTGTAAAATATAGTCTTCCAATTCTGATATAAATCTTTTATTTCGGATGAGCTATTTAATTTTAATTGTTCTTGAGTAATTTCTTCGTCTAAAATTTTTACAGATTCTTTTAATTGCTCAATTTCATTATCACATGTAAGCATCATATTTTCAACATAATCTGAACTTAATTTACTTTGCCCTAACTCAACTTTTATTCTTAAAGATTTCAATGCATTTGATTCATTTTCCTTTTCATTTAGTATTTGTTTTCTTTTTGCTAGTTCAGTTTTTTTCTCTGCAACACCATTCTCTATATTTTCTTCTATCAATTCATCTAACATGGAAAAGTCAATTTGAGACAATTTATTTTCCAATAAAAGCAATACTTCCGTTTCATATTTTTTGGTTCCAAATTGAGTAATTTCATGTTTGAAATTAGTATTAAGATTCTTTCTATGTCTGCAATAATATCTTGTAACTTTAAACTTTGTTGTAGTGCCATCTTTTTTCACATAATATTTAATGGTATAATCCGTTAATAATTTTTGACCACAATATCCACAATCAACCAATCCACTAAGAAGTAATTTTGACTTTGTTGGGATGTTGATATTCGCATTATCTACTTTATTATATTTTCTATTAGACATAATCTCTTGTATTTTAATCCATACTTCTTCTTTAATAATAACATAATCAGCATTAAATGGTTGTAGTTTAGAATTTTCCTTGTCTTCATGATATCTTTTATAACCTTTATAAATAGGATTGTGTAAAATTCTTGAAATATAATTTGATAACCATTTTCCGTTAACTCTAGTCATATAATTATTTTGATTCAGATATTTAGCTATTCTATTAGTTCCATAACCTTTATCTATTGCTAAATTAAATATTAGTCTAACTATATTAGCTTCAACTTCATTTATACGAAGAAATTTCAGTTCCTTAATTTTTTTTCCATTTTTATCTTTTTTAAATATTCCACTATCATAAGTTTCATAACCATAGGGAGCTTTACCGCCCATGTATCTTCCTTGTTCATTGAATTGCCCCATAGCTTCTTTAACGCGAGTCGATGTTTTAAGTGATTCTCCACCAGCTTGCCAAAAAGTAATAAAATTAATTAAACGATCAACATGATTATCGAATTTTTGTTGACCTTCTTTCACAGACCAAACTTCTACGCCGGATGTCACAATCTCTTCTACAACTTGAGGTGAATCATCCCATCTACGTCCAATACGATCAAACATAAAAACTAAAAATACTTCAAATTGTTTGTTTTTAACTCCTTCTTGAATTTCTACCAATTTATTGCGTTCGGAAGATTTTAATTTAAATCCAGAAACATCTACCTCTACAAATTCCTTATCTAAAATCCAATCATTATGTTTCTCAATAAATTTATTAATGGCATTTCTTTGCATTGGGATATCATCAATACTTTCAGATTGACGAGCTGTCGAAACTCTGTATAGTGCCCATACACGTTTTTTCATTGGTGTATATTAATCCCCTTTCCTATGCAAAAGGTTGTCTATCTATTATAACACAAAAAAGACTGCACAATGCAGTCTTAATATTTTTTAGAAACAGTATTTATGACAAATTGTTTAAAATCTTTTTCTTGTTCTTCTGTTCCCGACATGACCATTTTCGTCTTAAATCCTCTTTTATTTTTATCTTGAATCCAAACTCTATGCCCATTCTCATTATATGTTTGTTGATATTCCTCTCCGTTAATAGTAACTATTTCCATATATTTTTCACCTCAATTTGACTATATTCAATTTTATGTTTGTCCTATAACTTCACTTTGCAAATTGATGTTTGCCAATTTTTACCACAACTTCTTTATATCCAATAACTTTCTTTGCATTTCTAACAAATCTAGGTCGCCAAAAGAATACTGCATCCCCTACAGTGTTCTCGCCATTTAATGCTTTTCTAACTGCTTCATATGCTTCTTCATTTGGTTGATTATTTATTGAACCATTGTGTACACTTTCAAATTGACCTTTTTGAAAGATAACATTTTTGATTGAATCAGGAAATCTTTCATCTTTAACTCTATTTAAAACCACATTCGCTACTGCCAGCATCCCTTCTATTCCTTCACCTCTAGCTTCTGCATAAGCTAACTTAGCCAATAAATCAATTTCTTCTGTAGAATAACGTGAGGTTTTAGGGGAAGGTATGTTTCGTCCCCTACTCATTGCAATATGCGCAGGAATTACCATTCTTTCAATTTTTGGTATATCATTATGAAATGCGTCTTTTATTGGAATTTTCGATTTTGAAACCCTTGCTACAAGCGGGTTTGCGGACACGAATAATAGTACGATAATCAAAAGAACGGCAATTTTCAATATTTCTGCTCCTTCACGATGTAATTTTAGTTTTTAACATAATATAGAGTAATATTTTATGAAAACTTAGCCGAAAACCACTATTCCTTCAGGGTAGTGGTAGTTCACTTTTAACCACATTTAGGGCAATCCATTGTAATTTCAATTAATTTTCTAGTTCCAAACACTTCTTCATAATGTTTGTTCGTTTCTAAAGGAGTTCTACAATTTGTACATAAATTATTTTCTAAGCAATATTTTTCATTTTTAAATTCTATATATCGCATTAGAGAATTTCTATTAATTATTTGAAATAATGCTAACTTACCATTCAAAATTTCCAACCATTCAGGATCTTCAACATTGTAATCTAGGTAATCCTCAAGATTTTCCATTTTTATACCTTCTCTCTAACATTTCAATTTGATATGGTAGCAAACTGAACTCACCAAAGTTAAACATATTATTGTTTTTGAACATATCTAGGAATTCTTTATATCTTAGTGTCTTTTTAGATTCAGTCTGTGAATATTTTTGACACGGATAATCACATGAGTTTTTACGTTTACAGGTTTTGCAAATTAGCATAATATCTAATCTCCGTTTGGACAAATATTATTTTTTAATTTAGCTCTACATACAGGACAAAGATTATTATCCTCACAATATCTTGAATTTAGATACTGTAGGTATTCTTTGACTTTATTTCCATCGAATAGATCGCTCCATGCCTTTTTATTATTTATTACATTTAGCCATTCCCGACTATCTAGATCATATTTTAGTAAATCTTCAATTTCATAAATATCCATATCCATATTATTATTTGTCTCCTTCACATACTTTGAAGTATTTTTCTAAATAGATACCCGCTTCCCATAACAAATCTAGATTCTCGTCTGTTTGTTTTTCTTCTAGCAAATGGTTGAGATAATATTCACCTAGAATTGTAACAAAACAGGTTTTAACATTGATGGTTTTTTCTTCTTGACATTCTGGCAATATGCAATTTTTGCAAATTTCTTCCATATCGAATTCCTTTTTAAAAATTAGGTAAATAAAAATCTATTATATAATCAACTGCATCTTCTAATACTTTACATTCTTTAGTTAAACACAATTTCATCCAAGGATGACAAGGATATTTTATTGTTTCTCCAAATCCTATTACAGGTATATCCCAAATTTCGGACGAACCAAATAACTCAATTGCAGTTCCAATAGTGTCAGGATGTTTAAGATTAACTAAAATTATATTACTTTGTTTTACCATATTAAGATCAAATTTCATTACTTCTTTTTCTGTGTATGTATCTTTATCCATCTGAAAATTATAATATGAACATGGATTTATAACATGAATTCGATTGTTCGATTTCTCTATAAGCATTTTAGACGCTTCTACCCGCCAATTGTTCATTTCTTCAAATGTGAGTCCACTCATTTTTCCGGCAAGATAAGCTTTCATTTTAGTCATTAAATCCCTCCCTTTAAAAATTTATGTAATTTCATTTCAACTTCATAAATCAAAGAATCATAATCTGAATTATTATAAATTTTTATATCACAGTTATCTACACATTGTTCAGCTTGCAATTCAGTCTGATGATAGAACGTAGCAGGATCTATTTCATAGTTGACTCGTTTCATCAATCTTTCTAATCGAAGTTCCTTGTCTGCAATTACTCCAATCGGTAGATAATTTATATTTGTAAAATATTGAAGTTCATTAATTTGTCTGCCATCGTCGATACAGATTTTATCTTTGCTGAGTGATTTACTCACTGTTTGATAATATAAATAATCGCACCATACATTTTCACCAAATATTTCACGCATTGCTTGCCCATATTTTTGTAATTCTTCACGAGTTTCATTACCGTGAATACGACACTCAGAATGGATTTTTGCACCTAATGAAAATTTATTAAATCCATATGCTTTTGATAGATAATTTGCTACGGAAGTTTTACCACTTCCCATTTGACCAAAGATAATTATGTTCATTTATTCACCCCTCAATAATTAATTTACTAAATGGTAATTTTTTAATTTCCCAACAGAAATCTCTCCACTCTTGTAATTTATGATTTTTACGAGCATAATATATATTTCTTAATACTTGATAATTTGCTGTCCAAGTTCTCATTTGTAAAAAACTATCAGGCAAATCTTGAATCATTTCACGCCAAATTTCTTTATTTTCTTTGTTTGATTCTCTCCACTTTTTTGCTAATGTATTAATATGATTAAGAGTATCTAATCTTTCTTTAGTCATTTTATCCCAACTGAAATCTCTTTTTGTAAGTTCTCTTGTCCCAAGTTTGTGCATGGTAGATGTTGAATTAGTAGTGCAACCTACTCTATATTGATCCATCTCCTTCCACCAATATAAAGGAGCTGTGATATCCATTGATACAAAAATTTGTCTCATGAATTTAGAATGATCTGTCCCTGCTTTAATGAGTTTTAAAGCTAATGTCATATCTCTTTGACCCACTTTAAAAGTCGGTAATTCAATTAATAAATCGTCTTCCCATCTACTATCTGATTGATTCCAACTTTCTAAAGGGTTACGCATTCCACGTAACGCTCCTTCAAAGTTAAATACTTCAATATTTTTAACTTTAATCAATATTTCCCTCTTCCTTTCTTATAGCATTCTCTATAGTTTCCATTATAAAATTATCTTCAAATTGAAGTTTATAATATTCATGAATTCTATTTCTGTTTCTACTCCTACTAATAACAATACATTTTTTGTTTCTATATTCATCATATAAGTATCCTAAATATATAACTTCATCACCAACTTGAAATTGAAAAGAAGATGTTTTCTTTGGTTTATTAATTTGTGTTGTCTTTTGTCTTGCCATATTTGCACCTTCTTTATTATTTAACTTAGTACACAACATGTGAGTTTAATATAGTATAACTTCCTTATCGCAATTCTCACAAATTATACCAACCGCTTTAGAACCATTATACGAAAGTATAGAAAACTTATCTGTATCTTTTCTTTCATATTTACCAAAAGGAAAAACCATTTCATTTCCGCAATTTAAACAAATTAATTTGATTCCTTTCATTTAGTACATTCAACTCCATTCTTTAAAAAAAATTGGGAGGCAAGGAGTTGAGCCTTGCCTATTTGTTTGAAGATCCTAGACTACCCATACCACGTTCTGATTTTATTTCTGTAAGTTGTTCGTAAGGTATTTCTTTAACTTCTAATTTAGGCACAGGTACAATTAAACATTGAGCAATCGCTTTAATATATGGATAAACAATTGGGGTTTTACCAAAAACAGAAATAAGAGGAAGAGTTACATTGTCTTTGCTAATAAATAATGGTATCTCGTTAGCATTATAAATGCTCACAAACCATTCTGATCTATATCCACTATCAATTACTCCAGCATTTATTTTGATATTTTTAACTCCCGTGCTACCTCTTTCACGAAATATTGCTACATAATCTTCAGAAAAAGCAGAAGCAATTCCGGTTGGAATTAATTTAGATGTAAACGGTTCAATCAATATGTAATCTTCATCAAAACAAGCGTAAATGTCATAAGCAGCATCCTCTAAACGTTTTGACGGAATAATAGCATCAGGTTTTACTTTGGAAAAATAGATTTGATTAGTCATTTTTAACTCCTTTTTATTTTTGGTTTATCTGATGGGACATACTCCTGATTCACACCCATCATTACCAATATCTAATTCTAATTCTTCCTTTTCATATTTATTAATTAGGGATGGTATGAATGTTTTCATTTTGGACAATCGTTTTTCATATTCTTCTTTCGTAATTTCTTCATATGGCATAAGTTGATAAAAATTATCGTCTAATGATATAAATGAAATTGCTACAACATCATCCCAATTATCCCACACCCATTTCTCCACCGTATCCCATTCATTATTTCTTACATGAACTGTGATACTTACATTATGATCACAATAGTGTTTCATAAATTTCTTATATATTTCTAATTGCTCAATTGCTGAAATATCATATTTTGTTTTCCTTTTTGGAGATTTAATTGGGAATTCAACTACGATAGTATCGTAATTTTCCCACGTTTGACCCACTTCAGGAAAGATAGGATATTCTAATTCATTAATAACTTTTACTAACGGATCATGTGCATTAATTCTTACTCGCCTTAAATAATACGGACTGTGACTAAAGTGTATACCACTAGAAACTGTAGGTAATTGAGAAAGAGTTCCACTAGGCTTAACTGTTGTATATAATTTTGGTCTATTTCTACCTAATTTGTCTGCTAATTCATTGGCTGAATTATGTGCTATTCCTCTTAATTTTTGGAGCAATTCAATTTCTTCTTCTTCTGACATATTGGTTGCATTAATCATATCTTGCCAGCCAGTTAAACTACAGCCGATTAACATATCTTCTTTGTTGACTAAATCCCATTTATAAAGTTCAAAATCAATACATGCCATTCTGTAACCTGCTCTAGCAGACAATCTTTGTGCTTCATATAATGCTTCATAATCCAATTTTTCATCTTTAACAAATCCCATAGCATTTACTTCTGTAAGATTGCACATTCCACGATTTTTGAGGATGATTTCCATACCTTGCTACTCTTGCTTTCACAAGCCACATATGATGTGTTGTAGTCTGGACTATACCATAACAGTTAATACTGTGAAGTATTATAGTCTCTGAAGGTTTATCCTATTAAAGGATGCTTCCCTGCGGATTACCCAATATTATTCTTTTTTACTATACAGTTGTGATTAGCAACTCCATATACATATTACTATGTAAACTTAGTAGAATAATCTCTAAGGGCTTCCCCGACAATTTAACTTCTTTTACATCCGCATATTTAGTTTACGGATTACCACCTTCTGCATCTTCTCTCCTCTTTTTAGCTGATTCAAGATTTTGAAAAGCTGGTTCGCCACTCATTCTCATTTCTCTAATATGTTTATGCCATTGTTCTTTAGAAGGTTTTTTATCATATTGAATTGAATTATTAGACATTCTTCTATGAGATATTTCTTCGTCTAGAATCCATTCTCCATCTATTTGAGTATATAGTTTAGATTTGCTTTGATAAATATCATCGTCATCATAATCAAATAGAATTACTTCACTCGTATTATGAACTAACATTCCTTCACAAACAAATTCTTTTGCACTTTCTACAGAAATATCATAAGTTTCTTCAAATTCTTTATTATAGGTTATATTTAATACTTTAATAGGAATTAATTCTTGAATATCACCAGTAATTCTTTCATATGTTGCAACTGTCATTTGTTTTGAATCTTTATTCCATTTTCCCGATGGTATTACCCCTCTTAACCATTCAGAAGGATATCCATAATCATTTTGTGAACGACAAGTATTACAACAATTTTCATATTTTAAGGAATGACAAGCTATTTGTTTTTCAAAATCTTGTTTGGCTTTTTCTCCGATGATAGATATATTATATAAGTTTTTCCAATTACCTTTAGCTTTTCTTTTCAATTTACATCTTGATGGTATTCCAATAGAAGAAAACAATGTTTGAACTTGATTAATAAATTTAGGATAAATCGATGTAACTGCGATTATAGGATTATTTTTAGTTGAACCATCAGCATCATATAACCCTGTTAAATATGATTCTCTAATATTTAATTCACTCTGCAATATAATATTCGGAATAATTATTTCTGTATTTGCTTTTTTATATTGAGAAAGATATTCTGCTAATTGTGTACTTTTTGCTTCAACATTAAACCATTTTCCTTTTGTTGGTTTATCATGTGCAATAATACCAAATCTTTTAAAAATAACATAAATCTTTTCTTTTATATTAGGTTTTATACTTGGAATACTTATGCTGACAGATTTTTTACTTACATAACCATTTCCGTGTAAATATCCTAAAAACCAAGCAATTTCATTATCTAATTCTGGAATTACAATATCTACGCTATTTGTATCATGAATATCTTTTACATGATGATATTCTGGGAGTTTTGTTTTTACACCATCAATTATTTTTTTAACAAATACCATTCTATCATTTTCTTTTAAATCTTTTGCATATATCCATTCGTAACTATTAACATTATTCATGATAGCAATTTTATGTTTTGGTGTACATTTAAATTCTCCCATTTGAGTATTGATAGTTAATAATTCTTGAACACCTTGATATACCCAATCTGTGACTGGAGCATATCCTTTTGAAGTCATAACCATATCATTAATCTTTATTTCCTCAATCGGAATTAGTCCTTTTTTTGCATGAACTAAAGTCCCTTTAGATAAACATCTACGAACACCTCCAGATACTACACTAACACCAATAATGTTCGCAATATCAAGACAATCAATAGGTTTTAACTTCTTTTTATATGTATTATTCTTTTTAATCACCTTATATATTTTATTAACCATTTCCATAAAAGGAGCATAACCACTTGCGTATCCACCAAATGTTTTAAGTCTTTCTCCTGATGGACGGACGTTATCATAATTCATTACAATGGTTTTGATTTTATTATATTCATTGAGATAAAAGAATTTTAAAAAGTATTCTAATGATTGAACCCATCCTTCTTTTGAATCACCTATAATTACTTCTACCATATTATCTTTGAACAATAATGAAGTATATTCTTTTCGATCCTTTTTTTCTACGGGAGAATATGCTTTATGAATTATGTCAATATCTCCACGAATGGCAGGTAATTTATTTACGTCTTCTTTTTTAACTCTTAATCCAACTCCCGCACCAATTAATAAGAGATAAAACAAGTCTTTAAATGCTTCAAAATCATCTGCAATAGTAAAGCTACAGTTATAATTGGACATTGAATATTTTTTACTTGCTTCTGTGCCACCTGTATAAAAAGTTCTACCACTTAAAAATTGACGTAGGTTAAAAATATTATCATATAATTTTTCTGCTTCTTGTTTAGAAATATCGGGTACAAGCGAACAATTATACTCTACTGCCCTTCTAGCTGTTTCCCACCAATATTCTCTTCTACTTTCTTCTGGCAACCACCTTGAATAAGTTCTTAAATAAACGAAATGTCCTAAGTTTGTGAATGGTGGTTTCTTATGTTTATATTTGCTTACAAATTCATCCGTGATAAACTTGTAATTTGAATTTCCTTTGTTTCTATTCTTATTTCTTTCTTCTCTGTATAAGATATATTTCTTTGCAACATCTTTTCTATCACTATCCATAAGATATTCTTCAACCATATTTTGAATAGTCTCTACGGTTGGAATCATATCGAATTCTTTAATATCTTCTTCTATATCATCTGTAATATTTAACGATAATTGTTCGTCGATACCTAGATCCGTTTCTTCCATAGCATTATGTATTGCATCAATTATTTTCTTTCTATCAAAATCCACTACTCTATTATCTCTCTTAATAACCTGCATTTATATCCTCCTGCATTTTTATGTATTATTATTTTTCTATTCAGTTTCCCCTAGACCATCAATCGCAATTTTAACCACTTCAGTTAAATATAATATATTTATAGCTATTTGCATTTCATCTGTATATTCTAGATAAAGCAATAAATCTTCCAATTCTTGTTTTGTAATATTGATATTCATAATTTTATTTCCTCCTTAACTTTTTTGCATTTCCCAATACCATTGATAATTATTTTCAATATCGCAAATATTTTCAAACATCATATAAGATTGTTCGTATGGATTAGGAGTTGCCTTGAACCGATAGCAAGTATCTTTCTTTTCACATTTTTCATATTTACACATTGATAAATCTGCCACACTATCACCTTCTTTCCGTTCACATTAATGCATTTGATGTTTGGAAGTTTATTTACTTTGTTCAATATGCTCTCCTAATTTTATTTTATTGTATAGATATTTTAACCCTTTAAATATATAATAAAGTATTAATACTCCTATATACAAACCTGTTCCTACCATAAAAGCTGTTATAAATATTATGTATAATTGTTGTAGATAATTTTCACCAAGAATTTCATATAAAGAAATCGCTGTATTAATCGCTAAAATGAAAAATAATCCCATAAATGTAATAGCAATTAGGTTTATTACTTTCTTTAAGTTTTTATCTTCATTAGTTTCTTTCAATTTAATAATCCTCCTTTCCCGATGAAACAGAAATTTCATTTTATAAGAAATACTACTGATAAAGTTGTTGTGGAAGACTTAATATTTTTATTAAATTTTTGCATTAACCAAGTTTTAATTACTCTTTTAATGAATTTTAAATTAATTTTATCTTTTTTCTCCAAAGAGGTAATTAACATTCCATCAAAACACATTGAAATAAAATTACCCTCTTCATCTATTGCAAATAAAGGTTTATTTAATTTATCTACACCTAATATATAATTATTATCAAATGTCCACTTAACTCCATTTTTACTTATGTTTTTATATTCATTCATTATTCTATTTCCTTTCAAATTAAACCATCATTTTATTTCTCCAAAAATAAAATTGCATTTGGATATTTTTCCATTCCTTTTTCAATATTAAACCAATGTTCATGTACATCAAATTTACCTATAATTTCTAGTTGGTTGTATAACTCATCATACATAATAATACAAATATCTTCTCTTTTTAATACCCATCCACTATCCAATTTAATTCTCCTTTACAGTTTTAAACGCTTGCTCATACCCTTCTAAACCACCAAAATCAATTAATCCTTCATTACTACAATTCATACATTCCCAGGGTATAGTACCTCCAAATCCTATTGTATGAGACATATAAGGAGCATCAATATTAGTTCCAATATCTTGTTGAAACCAATAACCATAAGATTGTATTGCACCTTTATGTCCACACTTAAGACAAATGACATTTTTATTCATTGTGTATAAATGTTCTCCTTGATTTTTCAAACGAATACCTCCTTCCTAATCAACTTATTCCAAGTAGCAATAAACATCCTTGGCAATGCAATATAGTCATTAAACCCGTATAGACCACATGAGAAGAAATCATGAATTTCAATGAGAAATGTACCATTAACTACATTTATTCCAACATCTAATGTGTAAGCTGGATTCTGACCTTGATAATCTTTAATCATTTTCTTAATCAATTCAACATCGGGAAACATTGTAAAATTACCAGCATAATTTTGTAATCCAACTAATTCATTATTGAATACAAATGCTCTCCATTCAGATTTAATATCTATAACTTCGGACACTAACCACTCCCCGATAGGAATTACTTCTCCTTTTTTAACAACTTTAGAAAGTCCTTTAATCTTATAATTATCTTTTATGAATGCAGAAGAAATATCTATAGAAGCAATATCTATGGGTATATTATTTGAAATAGTATTTACATATCTCTTTAAATAGTTTTCTTTATTAAGTTGAATTGGAATATTAATTGGTTTAACTTCTTTGATATTATGTATTTTAGATAATGTTTCTAAAATAAATTCTACAGAACCAATAGGTATCCGATCTTCCAATATATTTATTTTATCAGTTAAAGAATAATCATATATCTTTTCTCCACTATACCAATTATTATATTTGATTGCTTCAATCAGGTGGAATGAAAAATCATGAATTATATTCCTATTCTCTGTTTGAATAACAAATGTTTTCATATCCTCAGTTCCTTTCTAAATGGCATAAATGTTATG
>JAJYWX010000037.1 GCA_021791275.1 bacterium
ACAGTAATTGTAGCTATACTTTTTGCTTCAAATACAATTTTATCGCTGATAATAGCTAAGAAGTAAAATAATGATAAGTTTAAAATCATATTTTCTTAGATTTAGAGAATTTATGTGGAATTATCCTGAAATTATTAAGGAAAAATCTCCACTATCATATATTGTTATCTCCGTGATATTGTTTTTAATACTTGTATTTCTTTTTTTCAGATTTAATATATATACTCTTTCTCTTTTTAAATCTAATACATATACAGAAGGAGTGGTTTCAAATTCTACCTATTATAACCCATACTCCTTTTATCAAAATAAATCTTTCGTAGAAGATGTTAACAATCTAATTTTTTCAAACCTTATAGAAGTAAATAATCAGGGTAAAATCGTAGGCATTGTTGCTAAATCATGGAAAGAAGAAAATAGAGGAACAGAGTATATCTTTTATTTACATAAAAATTTTCACTTTCAAAATGGAGAAAGCATTACATCTAAGGATGTAATCTACTCATTTGATTACTATAAAAAACATTTTCCTTCTCAAACTTTATCTAATATTACAGCTCTAAGTTTAGGCAAGTATAAGGTGGAATTTTTACTAAAAAGATTAGATGTGACATTTTTTGAAGATATTAATTTTTATATAGTTCCTCTAAATTCTCATTACTATTCAAAACCTTCAAATATAACAGGTTCAGGAGAATATAAAATTGATTATCTTACAAAAAACAAAATAGTTCTTTCAAGATTTGATGATTATTTTTATGGCAAACCATATTTTAAATACTTCGTAATAAAAATATTTAAAAATTATTCCAATATATTAACATCTCTTAAAAATGATAATATTGATGGAGCTTATTTTCCTAAACTTGTAACAAACTTATCTTCTTACCCTAATTTAAAAATATATACAGAACCATTAGTAACAAATTACACTGCTCTATTTTTTAATGTATCAAAGATAACAGATTTTAATTTAAGAGAAGCAATGGCTTATTCAGTATCAAGAAAATATATTGCACAAAATCTATTTTTAAATCATGTTACTTATATGAATACTCCAATACCTCTATATTCTTGGGCATATAGCAGTAGCAAAAAAATACCAAGATATCACTATAACTTAAAAATGGCAGCAGATCTTATATCAGGGAATGAATATAACCTTTCTGTATATTATCTAAACTCTCTTCCTTCTAGTTTAATAAATTACCTTCATACCCAATGGAAAGACATAGGGGTGTCAGTAAATTTTATACCAAAATCCCAATCTCAGATAAATTCTTTAATATCAGTAGGATCTTATTCTGCTATTTTAACAAATGTTTCTACCAGTATTGATCCAAATAATCTATCTTTATGGTATTCAAAAAGTACTACCAATATATCTAAATTTAATAACTCTCAGGTTGATCAGCTACTTTTAGTAGGTATATCTACAACTAATATATCCTCAAGAAAAGAAACATATGCTATCTTTCAAAAAGATATACAAGATCAATCCCCTGCAATATTTTTATATAATTCAGATTTTATATATGTTGCAAATAAAATAATAAAAGGAATAAATTTTTCAAACCTTTCTTATCCATATGAAAGATTTGAATATTCATATAAATGGAGATATTAAGCTAGAGTGGTGGAACGGTAGACACGCAATGTTCAGAACATTGTATCTTTATAAGATGTGGAGGTTCAAATCCTCTCTCTAGCATTTGCAAAAAAGCTTTTTAAACAATATAATGTGAGTTAATGTCTATAAATATGGGCAGGTGGTGGAATGGTAGACACGCAACCTTGAGGTGGTTGTGCCTAATTTATTGGTGTGGAGGTTCGAATCCTCTTCTGCCCAATTTTATAGCACATTAAAAAGAAAATTAAGGGCAGTTAGCTCAGCTGGTAGAGCGCTACGTTTACACCGTAGATGTCACAGGTTCGATCCCTGTACTGCCCATTTTAATTTTGCCACGGTAGCTCAGCTGGTAGAGCAGAGGCCTGAAGAGCCTTGTGTCGTGGGTTCGAGCCCCACTTGTGGCAAGTTTGCGGAAATAGCTCAGTTGATAGAGCGCATCCTTGCCAAGGATGAGGTCGCGGGTTTGAATCCCGTTTTCCGCTCCATTTTACTTTGGGATGTGGTGAAATGGCATCACGTTAGGTTTTGGTCCTAAAATTTGGGGTTCGAGTCCCTGCATCCCAGGAGTCATGTGCATGTAGATTCGACCGTGGTTGCTCAAATATACATTCAAACCTTTAGAAGTTTGAGTTGAAATATTAAATAATCGAACCTAAAAAATATTTTTTATAGATTTCTTTTATTATGGGAATTACATAATCTATATTATCTGAGTTTTCAATATAGATTTGGGATACATGTTTATTATAATATTTCATACTATTTTTCTGATATATTAACCTTTTTTCAGGATCTTTTACATCCTTAGGTTCTATTCTTAATAGATCTACGGCCAATTTATTAGATCTTAGACGTAATTGTAGTAATAATTTATTATTTATTCCAAATCCAATATATGATTTTACAGGTTTAATAGTAATTTGTGGATCTATATTTAACACTTTCTGAGAAAATTCTTCATATAATTCTCTACTGATAGGCCAGTCTTTTTTTACATGGTCTTCTGTAGTATAGACTTTTATCTCTTTAGAAACTTCTTTGATTTCTTTATTTATTCCAGCTATCTTGTTTATTGATTCTACCGACCCAGCTATTTTAATTTGATTAAATGAAATATAACTATTTTCGTATAATTTTATTTCCCATAACTCTATCGGGATGTCTTTGAAATTAATAGAATTTTGTTGATATGTAGTAAAGAGAGGTGATACAAAAATCACTTTAGATTGTTCCCAATCTATTTCATCTCTTTTTATTGTATGTCCCTTCTTTTCATTATATTCAAGTATGAAATCAGACTTATTATTTAAAAGTAGTGATAGATAAGAGAATCCTTGATCTATTACTGAGAAATTTTTATCTTTTTTATATTCAATTATTATAAAAGAATTAGTCTCTTTATTAAAAGCTAGAGTATCTATTCTGAAATTTTGCAATGAAAATTCTGTAGATATAAATTCTAAACCAAAGATAGTATCTAGATTATCCTCTGATAAATTTTGAATATTCCTTTCAAGATCTATTATTTTCTCTCTTATTGGTAGAAGTTTATTATTTTTTATATTATAAAGTTGCATATTTAGAGCTATTTTAACATAGTACAGGAAATATTACACAACTATTTTGTTATGATTTCTCTCTCATGAATATAGAGTTGTATGTTTAAGGATTTTATTGCTTCTCTTTTATCTAATGCATTTCCATTATATAGAATATGCCTTATGTACTCAGTGAATGTTATCTCTATATCGTCTGGATTAATATTTTGATATATTAATACTTTATCTCTTATACTTCTATAATTATTAATCTTTATTTTTAGTTTTTCTGAAATCTGTATAACTTTGGGATTAGTTTTTTCTATTAATTCTATATATTTTATTATCTTTCTTACTAAATCTTCTTCAGAAATATAAGGTTCTCTACATATATCAAATACCTGTTTTGCACAGTGATAATATATATGTTTTCTTCTTCCTCCATTTTTT
>JAJYWX010000011.1 GCA_021791275.1 bacterium
ATGGGAATAAAAAAAGAGGATAAGAATAAGAACGAGAGAGTGGAAATCGAGGATTATGATAAGGATAAGGAAGAAGTAGTGGATAATGAAGAAACCTCAAAGAAAGAACAAGATAACGTATTTCCTATTCCTACTACCGACAGATTTTATAATCTGATTATAAATTCTCCAGTTATAACTCCAACAGATATTAAAGTATATAAAGTTGAGAATGGTTATGTCTTCGTATTACTTGATAGCTTAAATAGGGCTTATCCAGGTTCAGTTCCTAACTCTGTTAATGCCTTCTTTATCGAGAAGGATAATAAAGTAGCAAATAAGTTAATAGAGATATTAACTGATTGACTTTTTACTTGTTTTTTTGTTTTATTTATTTATTACTAATTTTACTATACATTTAAATATCTTTCTCTCTATTATATAATAGAGATGATTACTTGAAACATCTATATAAAGACGGAGCAAAGTATAGAGAGATGAAGAAGTTTGAAAAAAGATATGGCAAGACCAAAGGTAAGAGGATCTACGGTGCTGTTGTAGGCAAGATAAAAAGAGAGAGGATGAGGATATGACTAAAAAAATAGCTTATTATCAATTAAGTATGTCTATGAAGGACGTTAGTAAAAAAACTGAAAACTCAATGAGAAGACGAGGTTTTGATTTAATAGGAGTAGGTGCAGGATTAATAGAGTTTGGAACTAAAAGCATAAGAAAATTTAAAAATGAAGCTCGTATATTAGTATCTCGTAAAATACCTTTTTCAGCAGATATAATATATGATGAAAGTATAATGTATGATAGAGAAAGCATTAGTAGAAAACATTTAAAAGATATGAGAGATATAGAAGCACTACGTAAGAAACGAGTGAGATATTCTAGTCCGATAGTTGATTATTGGAGGAAAACACAAATGGAAGAAAAGGAGGATGAAAGAGAAGCAAAAAGAAAGAAAAGGTTGAGAGTATGATGAATAAAGAAGAAGCAAAAAGATATATTGAAAGAATGGCTTATGAAAGAAGACTTGAATACGCAAGAAAACATCCGAAGAAAAATGAATACTATAGACAAATGGTAAAAGAGCTAGAAGGCAAAAGTAAAAAAGAATATATGTCAAGAACAAGTCCTAAAACAGGGATTAGATGGACTTGGTTTGGAGGACATGAAATACATGGTTATCTTGGAAAGAAAGAAATAGCTTTTGCAAGTATTGGTGGTTTCTCAAACGATAAGATTACTAAACAAAAAGCTAGAAAGGCATTAGAAAGATTTGCGAATTTAAGTGTTGAAGAACAAAGTTCATATTTAGGGGAGGAGGAAGATAGAAAAAGGTTACGAGTATGAAAACCGATATAGATTTATTAATTGATGAAGGTAGTCCTATAATTCCGTGGGAATTGGAGGCATTGCAAGCGGAATTAGATAAATTACGAGTATAAATATATTTTGGAGTGATTATCATGGATAAAAAACTAGAAAAACTTGCAGCGTTGGAGCATAAACAATGGGTTTATTGGAGCAAAGGATTGATTAAGAGTCTAGAAAAAGGTGAAGTGCTATCTAAAAAAAGACTTCAAAGATGGAAAAAGGAATGGATTGACTATAAAAGTCTGAGTGAGGAAACAAAAGAATTTGATAGGAAATGGGCCAGAAAAGTAATAAGTTTATTAAAAAAGAGAGATAGATGATCATATGAAAACCGATATAGATTTTCACGAAAAAGGTAAGAACTTCCACGTAATATTAAAATCCATAGGCGATAACTATACAGCACTCATATACGAAAAGAGTAAAAAGAGTGATTTAGTAACTCCAATTTCAGTATATTGGTTAAAAACAAAATCAGAGAAAAATGCTATTGAGAGAGTAAGAAAGAACTTTGTAAAATCAAATGGAAAGAAAGGACTTTTTGATTTATATGGTAAGAAAAGGGTAAGAGTATGATGAAATCAATAAAAAGTCATTTTAGAAATGGTGTTCAGTATTATTGGAAATATCCAGAAACAAATAAAGATGGACAAAGAGCATATAAGTTTATAGAACTTTTGCTTATAAATGGAGTTCCGAAGGATGAAATAGAAACAACGGATTTAGAAAATAACTACAGCCCAAAAGTTAGAGTATATGGAAAGTGGTATAAAACTTTTGGATCTAAAACATTAGAAAAAGCAATTAAAAATAAGAGAAGGATGAGAGTATGACTGAATACGAAGTGAAAGCCATTGTTGATGGAATAGTAATAGAAAAAATAAAGGTAAATTCACTTTCAAAAGCAAGAAAAATAGAGAATGAGTTTATTGATAATTCAGTAAGAGCAGATACTGAAGTTGTAATAGATAAGATAAAAAAAGGAAAGAAAGTGAGAGTATGACCGAATTTCATAGAGTAAATTATAGGAACTTAACACCTAAACAACAAGAGAGGAGATTAAACTACCTAAAAAGGATAGAAAAACTTGATGTTGAACTACATTATCTCCCTTCACTTGATCTCCTAAATGAAATAAAGTATCTCGAAGAGGAGAAAAGAAAAAGATTAATGAGAGTGTAAATGTGGCTGACGAACAACTTTATGGAGCTTTATCGGATTCAGCTAAAGCACAGGAGATATGGAAGCACAGGAAGTCTGAATTTCCTAAAAATAAAAAATTAAGGAAGATGGCAAACAAGATAGTTAAAAATCTTGACGTTGCAGATAAAGAAATAATTGGAACAATAGCTTTGGATAAAAAAGCGGATAAGGTTTATGATAAAGATAAGAAAAGGATTAAGGTGTAAATATGTATGTACGAATGAAAAATAATAGTAAAACATATCCTTTTATAGGGATTAGCTACAATCCGATTTTTCAGAGGTATATTGCAACATTATATACGTCTGACGGAAGATCAGATACTTTTGGTAGAGATTTCTCAAGCGAGAAGGAGGCAATAGCTTATGCAAAAAGCGAATTTGAGAATAGGTTTGGCTTTAAGCCGATAGCTTCGCATAGTTTGAAATACGAAAAGGTAAGAGTATATGCCTAAAGGACAGATAATAGAAACTAAAAATTGGTTTCACGTTGCTATTAATAATGAACCTAAAAAGTATTTTATGCCTTATATAAAAAAGATAAATCCTAATACTGAACTGTTTATGGATGGCAAAAAGATAATATCGGTTAGAATTAGAAAAGTTCAAGGTATAAATAGAAAAAGGGCAAGATATTTAGCCAATAGATTTCTTATAAAAAATATATTAAAAAAAATGAGGTAATTGTATGACTGAAAATAAAAATAAGAAGGATAAACAATTTGTGTTCTTTGATCTTGGATTTAACGATGAAAAGGATAGCGATAAAAAGAAATCAGGAGTATTGATAGATCTCGGATTAAACGACAAAAAGGATAAAAAAGAAAAAATAAAAGTGTAAAATGCAAACAAAAAACATAGATAATGTTTCAACAGAAATCCTTATGCGTAGATTGTATAGGGTACGAATTTTACGAGAAAAAATAAAAATGCAGATAAAAGAAAGACTAAAAGAAATCAGAAGACCAATTTGATTTTAACGTAGTATTTAAATACTTTTGCCTCTATTATATAATAGAGAAATAGAAAACAGGTGTTTGTTATGACACA
>JAJYWX010000007.1 GCA_021791275.1 bacterium
CACAGACTTCTGTATTAGTATCTAACTCCTCTCCTATAACAGGATCAGATAGTTCAGCATACTTTAATGGGCAGAATTCATATATGCAACCTCCTAATAATCTAAATAATCAGTCTGTATCAACAGTATCTACAGTATCATTGTGGTTTAAGACAACGTCAGATGGAGGGTTGTGGGGACAGTCTAGTACTCAAGTGGGTGTAAATCCTGGATCAAATTGGAATCCAACTCTCTACATAGGAACAACAGGACTTTTGCAAGGAGTTTATTATGACGGTTCTACTACAACAATAGATTCATCTTCTCCTGTTAATAATGGAGTCTGGCATAACGCTGTGATGGTAGCTGATGGATCTACGCAGTCTCTTTATCTAGATGGTTCATTAGTTGGAACAATTTCAGGTACAATATCATCTACAAATGATCCTTATGAATCAATAGGAGCGGTATATTCCAATGCATATTCGAATGGAAATGGTGGTTGGTTTTACTTTAATGGAGATATAGCAGATGTATCACTATTTAATACGGCATTAACATCGTCTCAGATAAGTAGTCTTTATTCAGGTACCACATCTCAGAGTACGTATAACTCTACTGTATTATCTTTATCTCCTGTAGGTTTTTGGGAACTGGGTTCGGCAATAAATTATCAAAATGTTTTATATTACTCTTCAATCTCGAACGGTTTAGATGGGGGATGGGTTAGTACTACTGTTTTACCTTCGGGTATTTCAGGTGGAAATTTATTAGAGAATGGAGGGTATATATATGATATGGGAGGAGGAAGTAGCACTGTCTACTATAACCAAATTGGACAAGGGGTAAATATATCTGGTCCTAATTCAACGAATGCTATTAATTTAAATTCTACTGGGGATCTTAATTTAAATTCTTCAGGTTTGATTGCCGCCGGAGGTGGTACATTAAATGGTAATTTAAATGTCCTAGGTTTATCAGATCCATCCTCTGTAACTCTCTCTAATGCAATTATAGGAGGTAATCTAGATGCAGGTACTTACGGTTACCAGGTAGTAGCAGTAGGAGCTCAAGGAGAAAGTCTAGCTACCCAATCGATACAGGTATCTACATCTGCTATCCCTACGCCTACAGGATTAACAGCAACAGTAGGGACGTCAGGTACAGTGGGATCAGATTTAGCTGCATCTACGACATACTATTATGAGGTAACGGCAACAACACCGAACGGAGAGACTACACCGTCAGCTCAAGTATCAGCAGTAGAGGGAACAACCGCATATCCAATAACACTTACATGGAGTGCAGTGTCAGGAGCGACAGGGTATAACATATATAAGGGAACTACATCTGGGTCGGATTACTTTTTAGCATCAGTTACTAGTACGAGTTATACTGATTCGGGATCAGTAGCGACAACGAGTACAACCCCACCTAGCAGTGATACAGCGACGACGAATACGAATAGTATATCTGTAGCATGGAATCCTGTAGAGAATGCGATAGGGTATAAGGTATACAGGGAGAATTTGACTAGTTTTGCTATTAGTAGTACATCGAATCTGAATCCACCTGAAGGACTTACTGCTACATTAAATGAGGTCAATATTATTGTAGGATCAAATTTGGCTGCATCGACAACATATTATTATGAGGTTACTGGTGTTACGCCAACAGGAGAGACCACAGTTTCGAATGAAGCATCTGTAACAGAGGGGACACAACCATATCTAATAAATCTTTCTTGGACTTCAGACAATGCAAGCTCATATAATATATATAAAGGGACGACATCTGGGGGAGAAAAATATTTAACCACAGTATCTGCAGCATCTTACTGCTCAAGTGATGGAACTTGTGGATATACAGATAATGGAAATACTGCGACAACACATACAACTCCTCCAAGTACAAATACTGCATCTACTGTCCTTCCTCAAAATATTGAATATGCAGCTTCAGTTCAATACAATGGATACATATATGAGATAGGTGGATATAACAGTGCAAATACTTATCCAGAGCTTAATACTGTATATTATGCACCAGTACTTCCTGGTGGTGATATTGGAGGTTGGGCAAGTACAACTGCACTCCCATCTTCAGTTGAAGGTGCAACATCGGTTGTCAAAGATGGATATATTTATGTAATGGGTGGATACTCAGGATCAGGAATATACATTGACAATGTATACTATGCTCCAATAAATAGTAATGGAACAATAGGTACATGGTCGACAACCTCTGTACTTCCTCAAGGAATAGCATTTTCATCATCAGCTGAATACAATGGATATATATATGAGATAGGTGGATATAATGGATCAAATATATCTGATATATATTACTCACAAATACAATCTAATGGATCTTTGGGAGCTTGGATAAATACTGGTACAATACCAGCTGGATCAACAGATTATCTTTCATCAACTATTTATGATGGATATCTATATATAGCTGGGGCTTATACAAATGGGAATAACTATATGTATTCTGCTCAGATAAAAAGTGATGGATCTTTAGGGGCTTTGAACTCGAAGACACATCTTCCTTCTATTATGAATAATGGTAATTCTGTTACTCAATCTACTCTGATATCATATAACGGGTACTTATACCTAATTGGAGGAGACATAACAGTGCCTTCTACTGGAGCAAGTTCCCCTACACCTGTTATATCTTTTACACAAATTGGAGATAATAGTTCTTTAAGTACTTGGTCAACTACACAGACTCAACTTCCTCAAGCTATACAAGGTGCAACTTCTATAAATTATAATGGATATATATATGAGATGGGAGGCTATAATGGAACATCAGAGCTAAATAATGTTTACTACTTTAGTTTATCTCCAAATGAATTTGCTCTACATACTACATCTTCTAACTATACAGATACTGGGTCTCAAGTCCCAACAAAAGTTGCTACCCCATCAGATACTAATCTTTCTATTGGAAATGGTATATTTTCAGGAAATGTCATAGCAGATTCAGGACTTAGTAGTGCAAATAGTGCTCAGCTTTGTGTCTCAAGTTGTAGTTACGGCTTATCTGAAAATCAAAATAATCTATATCTTATGAATCAAACATCTGGATCCTTTATATTTAGATCTTTTGGAACTACACAAGTTGGATGGAGTGATGTTTTGGCAATTCTTGATACTGGAAATGTTGGAATAGGAACAGATTCTCCTAGTGCAAGATTATCAATTATCGGGACACAAAATCAAAGTGAAAATTATTTTGACATAACGTCTTATGGATCTTCCACTGTTGGAAATATATTTAAGATTGATAGTAGTGGAGATGTAACAATATCAGGTCATATAATATTTACAGGTTTGATTCCTACTATAACTGCAGAGTCTGCAGCTGGAACTTCTGCTACAGCAAGCTTATCTTCTGGTTCTACTGATTCTACTGGTGTTATAACTCTTACTACAGGTACAGCTTCTTGGACAACAGGAGCTCAAGCAACTATAACTTTTGCAAATACATATTCTCAGGTGCCACAAGTAGTTCTTACACCAAATAATGCTATAACTGCAGCTGCATTCCAAAATAGAGAAGTTTATGTCACAGAAACCGTATCTGGATTTAGTATAAACTTTGGAGTTGCAGACACAGCTTCGAACAGTTATTCTTGGAATTACCTTGTAGTACAATAAATTTTCTTTACCAATAGCTTTTTTTATGGTATATTTATACCCTTATGGATCATAATCAGTTAAAAATCAGAAATGTTGCAGTAATAGCGCATGTAGATCATGGGAAGACTACCCTTGTTGATAGTTTTTTAAAACAATCTAAATTGTTTAGGGATAATGAAAAGATCATGGAGGAGAGCCTTATCATGGATAATAGTGATCTTGAAAGAGAGAGAGGTATTACTATAACTTCAAAAAATTTATCTATACCATATAAAGATTATAAAATAAATATTATTGATACTCCTGGACATGCAGATTTTGGAGGTGAAGTTGAAAGAGTTTTAAATATGGCAGATGGATGTCTTTTAATAGTTGATGCCCAAGAAGGCCCTATGCCACAAACCAGGTTTGTTTTAAAAAAAGCTTTAGAGCTTGATAAAAAGATAATAGTAGTTATAAACAAAATTGATAAAAAATTTGCACAGATTGATAAAACAATATCTAAAATTTATGATCTTTTTTTGGAGATAGCTCAAAATGAAAATCAACTAGACTTTCCGATTTATTATGCAATTGCAAGAGAGGGTAAAGTCTTTGATAAAATCCCAGAATCCTTTGATGAAAAATCTGATGTATCATTACTTTTTGATGGGATTATAGAACATATTCCATCTCCAGATTATCTTTTAGATAGACCTTTTTTGATGCAAGTTTCTGCTATTGATTATGATGAATATACAGGTCAGGGTATTGTAGGAAAAGTATTACAAGGAAAGGTAGATATAGGCCAAGATTTAAATATAATAGATGAGAGTAATAATATAAAAAAATTTAAAGTATCAAAAATTATAGTTAATACAGGAATTAAAAAAGAAGAAATAAAATCAGCTCACTCTGGGGATATAGTCACAATAATAGGTGCAAGTGGAGCTAAGGTTGGGGATACAATAGCTCCAATAGGGCATAAAGAAAGATTGCCTGATATCAAAATACAAGAGCCTTCTGTAAGCGTAAAATTTGAAGCAAATACATCACCCTTTGCAGGTCAAGAAGGGGACTTTGTTACATCTAGACAGTTATTAGAAAGACTTCAAAGAGAACTAGAGAGGAATGTTTCTATGAGACTTGAGGTACTTTCCGATGAATATATAATTTCAGGAAGAGGGGAGCTACATATATCAATACTTATTGAAACTTTAAGAAGGGAAGGGTATGAATTTCAAATATCAAAACCAAAAGCTATAGAAAAAATAATTGATGGAGAAAAATTTGATACACAGGAAGAACTTATAATTGATGTTCCTAAGGATTATATTGGAGATATATCGACAGAACTTTCAAAAAGAAGAGCAGAACTTGTAAATATGGTAGAAGAAGGAGAGGGAAGAGTAAGATTTTATTATAAAATTTTAACAAAAAATCTTTTTGGTCTAAGATCTGATCTTTTAAATAAAACTAAGGGTATGGCTATAATAAATCATACATTTTTAGGTTATACTCCAATTTCTGATACTGTAAAATCTGATAGGAATGGAGTTTTAATATCATCAGACCAAGGTACTGCAACTGCATACTCTCTTTTTTCTGCTCAAGACAGGGGAGATCTTTTTATTCCATCTTTTACAAAAGTTTATGCGGGTATGATAATTGGTATAAACAAATACCAAAGAGATATGGAGATTAATGTAACAAAAGAGAAACATGCAACTAATATGCATACTGAGGGTAGTGATGAGACGATACACCTTTATCCTGTAATTCCATTGACTATAGAGTATGGTATGAATTTTATAAATGATGATGAATATTTAGAAATTACTCCTAAAAATTTAAGGCTTAGGAAAAAGATTTTAAATAAAGGGGAAAGAGAGAGAAGTAATAAAAAAATATAATATTTTGTTATAATGTTTAGAGTATGGATCTCATAATTTATGTTATATTAGGAATAATTTTTGGGGGGATATTTTCTAAAAAGTATAAGATGGCAGGAGGGCTGTATATATATATTATTATAGGTATGATAGGGGCTTTTGCTGGAGGATTATTCTCATCTGCATTTATTACAAAGGATATTTTTATAAATATATTTTTATCTATAATATTCTCATTAATTCTTTTATATATATTTAAAATTTTAGTAAATAAAACAAGTTAAGTTATGAAAAAATTTCCTAAAGATTTCAAATGGGGTGTATCAACTTCTTCTTACCAAATAGAAGGAGGAAATAATAATTCAGATTGGGCTTTATGGGAAGAGAAAAGAGGAATTGAGAAGGCTGGGATAGCTTGTGACTCTTATAGGAAATATGACAAAGATATTGAAGCTTTAGAAAAATTAAATGTAAATGCTTACAGATTTTCTATCGAATGGTCAAGAATAGAGCCTAAAGATGGTGAATGGAATTTGGAAGCTTTGGAATACTATAAGGATTTAATTAAAAAGCTTAAATCGAAAGGAATTGAGCCATTTGTAACACTTTTTCATTTTTCCCTACCTTTATGGATAAGTGAACAAAAAGGATTTGAAAATAAGAAAAGTATTCAATACTTTAAAAGATATACGGAATTTATAGTAGAGAATTTAGGTGCAGATGTAAATTTTTGGATTACTATAAATGAACCGGTAATTTTTGCTTCATTGGGTTATTTAGATGCAGAATGGCCACCAGGTAAAAGATCGTATAGAAAATATTTAAAGGTAATAAAAAATCTTGAGCAGTCACACATTATAAGTTATAAAAAAATAAATGAAGTATATAAAAAGTATGGATGGAGTAAGCCTGCAATTTCGATGTCTTTTAACAACTCAAATTTTGAAGCTAAAGATTTTCTCTCTAGAATATACATCGGAATTGTAAAATATATATTTAATTACTCTGTCATAAATAAGGTAATAAATTATCTTGATTTTATAGGATTAAATGTTTATTTCTATAATGAAATAGAATTTGCACCTTTTAAAGAAGGAAATTTATTTTTTAGGAAGGTTAAACATGATAATTTAGAAAAGGCAGATGTATTGGGATGGGAGATATATCCTAAAATAATGTATAACCTAGTTACAGATATATATAAAAGGTATAAAAAGGATATATACATAACAGAGAATGGTATTTCTGATACTGATGATAGTAGAAGAGAAAAGTATATAAAGGATAATTTAAGATATTTATTAAAGAGTATTGATGAGGGGGCGAGTGTAAAGGGCTATTTCCATTGGACTTTGTCTGATAATTTTGAATGGGTAAATGGTTATAAAGCTAAATTTGGTCTTTGTTATATAGACTCTTCTTCAGAAAGAGTGTTAAAAAAGAGTGGAGAATATTATGCAAAGATAGCTCAAACTAATTCTCTCAATTAATTTTTTTAAGTAATATATTTATATGAAGATTGCAGACGTGCATATACATTCTAATATGTCTGATGGGGTAAGGTCTCCTGAAGATATTGTTGATTATGTGGAGCATTTAAAAGTTCTTAATAAGATATATATAACTGATCATGATAACATTGAAGGGTCAATACGTGCTAAAAATTATTCACTTATTAAAGATTATAAGATAGAAGTAGGAATAGGAATTGAAGTATCGAGTAAAGATTGCCATATATTGGCTTTAGATGTTAAATCTCAGATTAAAAAGGGTATGAGTTTAGAGAGAACTTGTGAAGAAATTGTAAAACAGGGAGGATTTCCAATTGTAGCTCACCCTTTCAACCCTTATTTTTGGCAATTAAAGCATGATTCTGGCAAGAATTTAGCATTACGTATGATTGATTTAAAGATTCCTTTTGCATTTGAAGTTAACGGAACTTTAAATTATCCAACATTAGTTTATTCAAAAGGAAGGATATTAGATAAAGTATCATCTATATCTCAGAACAATAGGAGGGCAATAAAATGTTCTAAAGAGTTTAATATACCAGTAATTGGAGCATCTGATGCACATATGTTGAGAGCAATAGGTAGTGCATATACAGTCTATACTAATGATCTTATATCTGATATAAAAAATAATAAAGTTAACTATGGATTTGATTTTTCAAGAAGGAGGGAAGGTTTAATTTATCTTGGGTATCATGTTCTCTTTGATCCTATTCCTATTAGGAAAAAGTATAAAAGAAAAATGCTCAATATAATACCTAAAGCTAAAAGTAGTAGAAAGTATTTTATCTAAAGAATTTTGAAAGATTTATTTAATAAATTATATAAATATTTTATAGTTGGGATAATAGGTATATTAGTAGATAATATAGCTATTATAGCACTTGAATATTTATTGGGAATATCTCCAGATATTGCAACTCTTATTTCTGCTGAGGTTGGAAATATAAATAATTTTATATTTAATGATAAATGGACATTTAAAGATAGAAAATCAGGAGCTTTTTGGGAAAGGATTTTAAAATATCATATATCAATAAGTGTTGGATTTATAGTTTCACGTTTAATACTATTTCCGATTTTCTATAATATGTTTATAGCACATACTGATAAATTTATATCAACTCTTGCAGCTAATAATATTAGTATATTTCTCTCTTTTATTATTAATTTTTCCTTAAATATATTGTTCACATGGGGTAAAAAAGGTGGGGAAGTTGCTATAGAGGATACTGAGCTAAGGTAGCTTTGCCCATAAAAATGAGTTGGGGTGTAGAGAAATCTTATCCTTTTCTAGTTCCTTAATATTATATCCAAAAATTATAGAGAAATCTTTTTTTACTTCAATTTCTCTATTTTTTATATTATGAATAAACAAAAGGTTGTCTTTTCTATATGATAGAAGATTATCATTTATAAAGTGGGGTTGAGGATAAATATATGATATTTTTTCTTCATATTTTTTTCTTATTTTTATAATAGATATTAAATTTTTAAGTATTTTTTTGTTATATTTTTCCCAATTAATACTATCTCTTATAATATCTCTTTTATCATATCCTTTCTTTTTTCTTATCATTTCATTGTCGTGCATACCTCTTTCATCCCCCATATAAATTATAGGTGTTCCAGAAAGGCTAAGTAGTATTGAGAATGAAATTAGGACTTTGTCATCTGAGCTTAATAAGTCAATTAGTCTTTTTGATATTCCTCCGTTGAATATATATTTTTTATCTTTATCAAAATTTTTAATATAAACATTATATAGTTTGCTACCTAAATTTGAGAGTGTCATTTCATCGTGGTTTCTTAGAAAGGAGGCAAATTGTGCTTTATCATTTTTCAGTCTATATCTTTCTAAATTTCTTGTTATATATTTAGGATTTCCGGTTTTTACACACAAGAGAGTTCTTTGCATTAAATGAAAATTGAATGACATTTCAACTTCATTAAGATATTTCTTGATTTTGCCTATTTTTTCATTTGCCTCAGTTATAAAAATTATATTAGGATGTATTTTATTAACTTCCTTTTTAAGTATTTTTATAGTATTGTGTGTTTCTTTTAAATCCTCACAAGAGGTATTTTCTTTTTTTATAAGGTATGGTGCTGCATCTATTCTTATTCCATCTACTCCTAATTTGGCCCAAAATGATATTATATCAATAAATTCATTTAATACATTTTTATTTTCCCAATTAAGATCTGGCTGATATTTATAGAATCTATGAAAGTAAAATTCTTGCCTTGTTTTAGAGTATTCCCAATTGCTTTTTTCATAATCTGAAAATATTATTGGAGCCTCTGTGTATTTATTTACATCTTTATTCCAAATATAATAGTCTTTGTATATACTTTCTTTATTTTTAGATTTTATAAACCAAGGGTGTTTATATGAGGTATGGTTTATAGGAAGATCCAATATTACTTTTATATTTTTATCATGTAGTTTTTGGCAAAGTAATTTAAAATCATTTATATTTCCCAATTTTTTCCTTATCGATTTATAATCTGTTACGTCATATCCATAATCTTTTAATGTAGAAGGGTAAGGTGGAAGGATCCAAATACAAGATATTCCAAGATTTTCAAAATAAGGTATCTTTTCTATGACTCCTTTTATATCTCCTATTCCATCATTATTACTATCAGAAAATAGGTTTATATATAGTTCGTACCATACTCCTTCTTTGTACCAATACCTTTTCTCTGATTTATTATTTGCCATCTAATTTATTATATCAAAGGTTTTTTATATGTAAACAAATAGATACTCTATAATTAATTTTTTTTCTGATATATAATAACTCTAATTATGTCTATTATCAGTATATTTATATCTGGAATAATAATACTTCTTCTTTTTGTTTTCGCTTTAAGAAAATATTTTAAACATAAAACAAAATCTAATCTTTTGTATTCTTTGGGATTTTTTGAAACATCTATATCAGTTTTTGCATTTTTAATATCAATATATACTAAGAATCATTTTGCATTCTATTTATATTACTTTTTGGGTGCAGGTTTAACCCCAGCTTTATTGGGACTAGGGTCGGTATATCTTTTAAAAGAAAAATTTCATATACAGGATGCACTTTTGATAATAACAATAATTGCATCAGTTGCTCTTATAATACTTTTCTATTTCTCTACTTTCTCTAATTTTAATTTTTCACTTCTCACTAATTTAATATTTAAAAACATCATTACTGCAAAGGATATTAGGATATCTCTATTGGGTGTGGGAATAATTAATAATGGATATTGGCTAATACCTTTAGTATTTTTAAATACGATAGGAACGATTGAAATTTTGTATGTAGCACTTTTCTCTATTATTAAATCGATTAAAAACAAGAATTTTAATAAAAGAACTTTGGGAGTAATATTTATTTTTATAGCAACCTTTTTGCTTGCATCAGTGGCTTCCATTTCAAGATTTTATAATATCAGTGTTATTTGGCTCTCATTTCTTTTGGTATGGATAATATTTTTTGCAGGATTCAGTTTGGTTTAGATAAATGATTATCCTATATATATTACTTCTATTAATAATATTGCTTTTTATATATGAGATATATGTAATAGTGTATTTTAAAATTAAGGTTAAAAGCTATAAAGATTATTGGAATAAAAAAGCAATGGAGGAGGGAGAGTTTGTCTATTTAGCTTTAGGAGATTCCTCTGCACAATCTATTGGTGCAAGTAAGGTATCTTTAGGGTATGTAGGTATTTTAGAAGAGTATATATCAAAAAAAATAGAAAAAAAGATTAAGGTAATTAATTTATCCTCCACAGGTGCAGTATTGGATGATGTCATTAAGTATCAAATTCCAAAATTAAAAAAATTACAATTTGATATTGTAACTGTCTCGATAGGGGCAAATGATATTAGAAAAAAAATATTAAAAGAAGATATTTATAAAAAATTTGATAAACTCTTTTTTCTTTTACCAAAGGGTAGTTTTGTTGCGGATATACCTTTTTGGGGATCAGGCTATGGAGAAGAGGTATCTGAATATGTTAAAGGTTTTATTCCCGAATTAGCTAGTAAATATCGTCATATAAATGTAAATCTATATGATTATACAAAAAAGAGAGTAAGTTTTAAGAATTACTCTCTTGATTTTTTTCATCCTTCCGATTCAGGATATAGAATTTGGGCAGATGCGTTTATAGATAAAATTAAAGATTTTATTTAATTTCTTTCTCTTGCTTCGTTTACAACTAATTCTCTTCCGTCTATTTGTTTACCGTTAAACTCACTAATAGCTTTTTTTGCATCATCTTCATTTTTCATTTCTACAAAACCAAAACCCCTGCTTCTTCTTGTTTCTTTATCAATGATTATTTTTGCTGAGACGACTTCGCCTACTTCTGAGAAAAGATTTTGTAAATCTTCTTCGGTAAAATTAAAAGGTAGCTTTGCTACAAAAAGTTTATTTGACATAAATGTATATAAAATAAAATAAAATAAACAAATTAAAAAAATTAAGTAGAAATAAAGGTAAGTGCTTTCCCCATTTTGTTTCCTCGTCCTGTTCTTCCTATTCGGTGAATATAGTCTTCATAATTACTGGGTAGATCGAAATTGATTACGTGAGTAATATCTGAGATATCTAAACCTCTGGAAGCTACATCGGTAGCAACCAATATTTGTACTTTATTTTCTTTAAATTGTGCTAGTGCTTTCTCTCTTTTATATTGAGATTTATCACCATGTATAGATTGTACTCTAAAACCTCTTTTATTTAAAGTGTCTGATAGTTTTTCTGTATCCCTTTTGGTTTTTATGAATATTAAAACTTTTTTAAATTCATCTTTAATTAGAAGATCATGAAGTATTTCGATTTTATTTTGATCCTTATTCACCTTTATTATATCTTGTGATACGTTCTCTGAAGGATCCCTTTTGTCAACTGATACGAATATAGGGTCGTTAACAAAAGATTTTAATACCTCCTTAGCCTTATTAGGTAGTGTTGCGGAGAAAAATAGAGATTGTTTATGAGAGCTAATTTTTGAAATCAAAAAACGTATATCCTCTAAAAATCCCATATCTAACATTGTATCTACCTCATCTAGGACAACAGTGTTAAAATTATTCATATCCAATAGGCCTCTTTTATATAGATCTTTTAATCTACCTGGTGTTCCTATAATAAAGTCATTTTTGTTTTTGAGCCTTTGTATTTGTTTTTGTATATTGACTCCGCCTATACATATACATGAATATAGATTCATTCCTTCTGATATAGACCTAAATTCTGTATTTATTTGTAATGCTAATTCTCTTGTGGGAGTTATAATTATAGATTTATTATTATCTCTGAAAGCTTTATCTATTAAAGGTATTAAAAAAGCTGCAGTTTTTCCCGTTCCTGTTTGTGCTAGTCCAACTACATCTTTTGTATTAAGTATTGGATTTATACACTCATCTTGTATTTGTGTGGGGTTTATATAACCTTTATTCTTAAGATTAAGTTTTATTCTTTCTGAAATATTAAAATCTGAGAATTTGTTTTTAGAGATAAAATCTTTTTTTTCTGAATTATCGGATTTTTGTGATATAAATTTTTCTATATCTATAAAATCTCTTTTTTTACTTCTGTTTCTTGAAAAGTTATTCCTTCCTCTTCTATATGAGTTATTTCTATTTCTGTACATTAAATTTTAATATAATTATTCTGATCTATTATGGATTCAAAATTTTATATTAAAATTATCTCCATAAGATGACCTTGTAAGTCTAACACAAAAAAAGATATTAGTAAAATTTAGTATTTACCAAGGTCTGTAGGGAATTTATATTCCTTCTGAATCCTTTCTAATTTTTTTCTATTAACTTTCTCTGATACACAAATTTGAAAAAACCCAGTACCTTGATCATTTTCATCTAGTCTTGGTCTTATACTAACATTGTTCTTTCCAAATTTCTTTCTTAATAATGATAATATTTTTTCTGTTTGAGCCTCTTCAGATTCTAGCCCAGGTATGGTAGGTCTATGCGTTGTAGGATATCTTCTTTCTGCTACAACAACAACGCCTATTTCAGACTCTTCTTCTGTTGTTATTCTTTCTTGTTCTAAACTAACCATAATAATATTATAACAGAACCTATAATATTTTTCAATAGCAAGAATCTTGATTGAAAAAAGAATTTTTATATGACAACATATTATTTATATGAATAGTGATGAGAATAAGGGAAATAAAATAGGTAATTTAGGTGAAAAAGTATTCTCAAAAGAAAATAGTTTAAAAGAAACTTTAATATTAGGGATATGCGTAATTTTTGCTCTAATATTAATTGTCATATTTGAGCTTGTTGTAAAATCTATAAATTCAAATGTGCAATATTTTAATTATAACTCTTATAAAGATAATCAAACATCAATTGAAAGGATTAATTCTTCATATATAATTTTTCCTCAATCATATATTCAGTTAAAAGAAAAACTAAGTTTTATAAATGAAGTTTTAGCAAATAATCAAAAATTGCTTGATTCCTCTTATTTTTCTTATAAAAATTCCCTTGGAAATACTAGCATTTATCTTACTCAAGAGAAAAATTTATCAAAATTAAATTCACTTAAAAGTATTAGAAAGCTATCAAATACTTATACATATGAAAGGATACAATCCTTAGAGAATTTTCAAAACTATATTATAAATCTAGAATCTCAAGGTATTCTTTCTAAGAATGATTTTTCTATAAAAAATATTTCCAATAAAGTGGAACTTTATATATCAGATTTGAAAACTTTAAATAATGAGATAAATGAATCTAATTCTAAATCCTACGATTTGACTCTATTTAATGATTTATTTGGATATAAAATTTACAGAGAGTTTATACCTTATCAGGAGGAATTTATTTATTATAAAATATTAAAATACTTTAGTCCCAATTACTCTTTAACCTCTATATATATGGGATACTCTATAGATTATTTTAATAAAATCTTTATAAATACATCAAGACTTAATTATTATTATAAACTTTTTTCTGAGGACAATTCTTTATATCAGCAATACATTATTAGTTTAGGTGTATATCTAAAAGCAGGAAATTATAATGAAGGAAATATTGCTATTTCCAAAATCAATTTATCTAGAATATCTTTATATAACAATTTATTAAATTTCAAAGAAATGACATTTACAATTCTAAAATAAAAGAGTTTACAAATAATTGATCTAATGCTATTATTGCAACATATTTAAGATACGATAAATTACAAAATGAAACAATCTCGTATTTTATATTGTAAATAAATAAATCTATGTTGGAAAATTTAAAAAGAAATAAATGGTTATTTATTATAGTGATAGTACTTATTGCTATAGTTTTGGCTTTCTATTTCTTATATCAGAGCCCAAATCTTCAACCTGAAACCACATATTATTATAGAACATATAATCAATATTCCAATAATCAAAAAAATAATGACATAATTTTAGGTTCTAATAACAATTTTATTTCAAAGGTAGTGTTTGATAAAAATTATGGAGGAGCTGGGTTTGATACAACTCCTGTAGTTTCTGGAGATGTGATATATGTTGGGACAATGAATAAATCAAATATGGGGGGAGGTTTGTATGCAATTTCCAGATTAAATCATAAAGTTTTATGGTCAGATTCATTTTCTAACTGGATAATGACAAATCCTGTAGTAGTTCCAGAGCAAGGGTTAGTATATATAGGGTCTGGTAATAGTGTGAAATATGGTGTTCAGAGTAAAGGGGTATTATATAGAGGAACGGGTCCTAACTATGTATATGGAATAGCTCTTGATACAGGTAAGGTTGTTTGGAGATACTCTACGTTAGGACAAGACATGCCTACTCCTATTTATAATAAAGGAGTGTTGTATTTCGTAAATGGAAATAGAGAATTCTATGCTTTAAATGCAACTTCTGGAAAATTAATTTGGAAAATATATGTTGGTTCAATTGTATCCATGAGTTCTCCTATACTTATTGGGAATAATGTATATTTTGGTGGAGCAGATCCTTATAAATTCTTTGATGTAAATATTAAAACAAGAAAAATTCAGTGGGAGACTAGTTTTCCGAAAATCACAGGAGGATTAGATGATACAACTCCAGCATACTACAAAGGATATCTTTATACCAATGCTACTATGCTAACTAATAAATCTCAAAATAAGGGTAATGAATATTTATATAAAATAAATGCATCCAATGGAACTATTGTATGGTCTCTTAATGAGGGTAATGGAGTTATAAACCTTCCTACTGATCCTATGGAGGGATCAGTTCCAACAATACAAGGGAATGTAATATATACAGGGTCAAATACCAGAAGAATGATATTTGCTGTTAATATAGATACACATAAGATACTTTGGACATATAAGATTCATGGAATGATAAATGCTCCATTTGTTATAATTAAAAATCTAGTGTATGCAGTAACTGGAGATGGTAATATCTATGTATTATCCAAAAAAGATGGTGAATTTATAGCTAAAAGAACATTAGGTGGGCCAGAGATTGCTAGTGGTTTAAGTTTTTATTCTGGTGAATTTTATGTTACAACAGGAAATGGTAATCTTTATATATTAGATTGATATTGTCTATTTCTTCGCCTATGTTCCTTATCTTTTAAATAATCCTCCATTGCTTTATTATATTCTATAGTTCTTGTTTTGCTTAATAAATATTCTATTTCTTCCAAATATACTTCTCTTTCCAAATCATCTTCTACAACTTTTCCATCTACAGATAAGGCTAAATTATGAAGAGATATTCTATATACTCCATCTCTAAATTTAACTATTAGGACTTTCATATCATCTGGATTACCTTTGTTATAGTATGCTTTTATTGCTATATCTTCACTTTTTTCTCCATCTGCAAATATTAATCTAGATTCTTTTGATGAATCTAGTCCAGGATCAGTAACGGTTTTTACTCCTAAATCTTCTTCTAATAATTTTCTTGCATAAGAAGATATTTTTTCCAATGTAGATGGATTAAGTTTTTCTAGATTTTCTATAGATTCTATATTGTTTGTCATAATCTATACATTCTAACATACCTTATAGTAATTGTCGATATTCAAATGGGATTATTTAGATAATAAATTTTTATTAATTTCTAATTTAGATTGAAATCTATATTGGTTAAAAAAAGATTAAATATATAACAAAATTATTATCTATTCATTAAATGAGATTTGATATTTTAATTTGAATCTTTACTATATGTTTATAATTGTATACAATATCATGTAGTAGAATATAAATTTCAAGGGGGTGATTTATATGAAATTAGCAAAATTTATGGCTAGTGCAGCAGGCAGATGGCTTAGGATTATCGTAGGTTTGATATTAATATTAGTAGGTCTATTTGAGATCCATGGTGCAGTAGGTATTATTGTAGCAATAATAGGCTTAATTGTTTTATTAGCAGGAGCATTTAACTTCTGTTTAATAGCACCAATATTAGGATGCCCACTTAAGGGTTCAGATTTAAAAAATTGAAATTAAGTCTGCTGATATTTATTAAGGAGCAACGTATCAATCTGATAATTTGCTCCTCATTTTTTATAGAATAATCACCCTTCAGGAGAATTCAATCTATTATTTCTTTTACTTTGTCTTGAGTGACAGGATTTACTAATTGGATAAGCTTAACAATGCCATATGCAATTACTAGATATACAAACATGGCAATTAAAGTTGACCACTCAAATACAGAGTTATATGTCACCGTTACATGGAATATACTGGAGAATGGTTGAGAAAAAACATTACTGGTAGCGTATATAAAACTCACAAAACCACTACCAGGATTTGCAGCTGTGAGTTTTAATATAAATCTCAAGGCTAGTAATATCTCAACTACTTCTAGAATATATCAGACTAATTGGTATATCCTAAAAATAACTTTTTTTGTTTTATAGTTGCTTTCAGTGTAAGTAGGGTTTTTAGTTTCTGTATTCTCTGTGTTATTATCCATATGATTATAAATATATCATAGTCTTTATCTATATCAATGTCAACTAAATATAGAGTGGCATTTTTTTTGCTGTTTCAAAGCCATATTATGTCAATAAAATATCCCAGAGTTTTTATATATTTTCGGTATTTGTTGCAAATAGCAGAAGAAATTCCCTGCTATTTGTATAATATGGCTTATCCAATTTTGAATATCTAGGTTCAACTGAGGAAGGTAAAAACAGTAATCTGAAAGAGACTACTCTTAGAATATTATAGGAAAACGGCAAGCTGTTCCTAAAGGAGTTGTTAGATCTACTGACTAAGGCAGGAGGAACAATTTTGTCGGATACAAGCTATTTTAGAGGTTGGACAAATAAATTAATTCTTCTAAGAAAGAGTAGGGATATACTTGCGATTTACTACTTGTAGAGAATGTTAATTTAGAATGGCACCCTGTCGTGGACAAAGTTATAACCAAGATTTAGAAATAAAATTTAAATTTATAATTTTTATTAAGTATGTTAAAATCTGTTAAATCAAAAGTGAGTATAGTATTTGTATCAAAATATTTTAAAGATGTAATTATTGAACAATCAACAAAGCTTATATTTTTATAATTTATATCTTTAAAAATATTCCAAGTTATATTAAAATCTTTTTCTGAAAATTTTAAAAAAGATACATCTTTTTCTGACAAAATATCCTCTCCTATCCTCATTGAGATATCTTTGCTAATTTTTTGAGATATTATTGTTACGATTTCAATAAATACTAAATTGTTTATACAGAGTACATCTCCATTCATATCTATTCTATTTGATATCTGAATAGCTTTTTTATGTAACGTATCATTTGGATTAGCTAGAGCTATGAAATAATTAGAATCAGCTATTATATTCATTTATATAAATATTCATCCGTATTAGATGCAAGGTCTTTTGGAGCTTTAATATTTTTCTTTTGAGCTTCTTTTACTATAGATAATGCCCATTGTCCAGATTGTTTTGATTTTATATCTTTAAATAATTCTTTATTAATTATTTCTCTTATAATTTGAGATACATTCTTATTGTTATTATAAGATAATTCTTTTAACTTATTTAATTGTTTTTTTTCCAGATATATTTGATTTCTAATCATAATTTATATTATATACACCGGGGTGTATATTGTCAATGGTGTTGTTATAGGTAGTAAATATTTATTATGATAACAATATTATATATCTGATTCATACAATATTTTTTTATAGAACAATCACTCCACAGGAGGAATTTAATCTGTTGTTACTTTTACCTTTTTTCAAGTGACAGGATTTACTAGTTGGATAAGCTTAACAATTCCGCATGCAATTACTAAGTATACAAATATGGCAATTAAAGTTGACCACTCCCAGGATTTGCAACTGTGAGTTTTAATATAAATCTCAAGGCTAGTAATATCTCAACTATTTCTAGAATATATCAGACTAATTGGTATGTCATAAAAATAACTTTTTTGTTTTGTAGTTGCTTTCGGTGTTGGTAAATCTTAGAAAGTTGTGAGCATAGGGGTTGAAGTTAATATTTGAAAATAATTTTAAGGAGTTGTATAATCGGGTTATGATTTTTTTTGAAAAAGATGTGACACCAGAACAACGTAAAGAGAAGTGGTTATCCGAGTTGAGTGAGTTTATCGTAGAAGCTAATGGTAAGACTTGGGCGGCTGATGGCGCTAAAGTAGAACCACAAAGGCCAGGTTATAAGGAACTAGAGTATCATAATGGACTTTGGGTGTTGCGGGATAGCTACACTGGTTACTTTAGAGCACCAGGTATGGTCACTGTTTACTATAAAGATACCCCTGCCTGGGCTATGCAGTACGGGGGTCATGGCCAGACTGAGGGGCATGAAGCTCATGCCAAGCAAACCTTTGACTTTTTAAAAAAAGCACTTATGCAAGCTAATGCGGGGCTCCCGTTTAGAGGGCCAGAGGAATATGTAGAGGGAGATAAAGTGTATCGCTTTGCTATGGTTTCTGGCGGTATTGAAGAAGGTTTATGGAGAGAAGAAATCACAGAGAAAGGAGAATTAACATTTACTCAAACTGGTATCGTAGGCATTGTGATTGGTAAAGATTCTGATAGGCGACCAGTATATCCTTGGGATTTCTGACTCATTCTTTTCAAAGTTATTCTTTAGCTTATTTTTTTCTTGATTATCTTCGTACTATTCAAAACCTACTATATCAGACAAGTCTATATTAACATCCATATGTATATTGTCATACATTGCATGAGTTACATACATATGAGAATTTGGATGTAAAAAGTTTAAAAGTGATTGCATTGGTATTCTTAATATTTCATCTTCAATCATTGGAATGAATGCATCTCTACACGGATTAAGCATTTTAGTTTGGATAAAAATCAAATTCTCCTAGTATTGGACAAAGTTAGAACCAAAATTAGTAAGAGTATATATAATAATATTATTATTTGATATAATGAAATTATGAAAAAAAATAGTATTAATAATAAAAAATTAAAAGCTCTTGCTGAGAAAATACCTGAATCTAGAAGAATTCTTATAGAATATGCAGTGAGAAGAACAATCAAAGAATATGGCAATGCTTTAAAAAAACTTTCCAAAGAATAGTTGGTTTATGAATAATAAATTTTTAACCCTAGAAGAACTCCAGTATATATATGAGTATACAATAGACAATTATACTTATGATGAACCTTTAGATCCTTTTAATACCGCTAATTTTAATAAATTAGAAAGTGCTTTATATTCTCCTAAAAGACAATATTTTAATGTTACATTATATCCAACACTAGAAATTCAAGCCAGTGTATTGTTTTATGAGATTATAAAATTACATCCATTTATTAATGGGAATAAGAGGGTAGCATGTGTTGCTTTATTAACATTTTTAGCAATTAATGAATTTTGGATAAATATGAAGTGGGAGGTATTATATGAATTAGCAAAAAATGTTGCTGCATCTGATTCACAAGATAGAAATATGATTCAAGAAGAAATTGCACAAATAATAAAAAATAATATAAATAGGATAAGTTTGGAAAATTTTATTAGCGGATTGCAATAATTATTATATAGAGATTTTTGAAATGTATCCTGGGATTTTATTTTGTTTATTGAGTGTATATATGTTTTTTATTGGATTCTACTGTATAATATTTGATAAGTCATTATTAGATTTACATAAATATTTTAAAGATAATTATTATAAAGCTTATAATGCTTTTGTTGCTAAATTAATTTCTGAGTCTCTTGAAATGAGTGAATATATAGTTATATTAGCAGATGATGTAAGTACACCAAAAGATGATAATTTTGAGAAAGAAATTAAAAATAAGGCAAAAACAAAAACAAGGAGAAATGCATTATTTGGGATATGTAGAGTTGAATCTCATGCTATTAGTGAAATACAATTAGTAGATGTACTTCTTGGTATTACAGCATATTCTTTTAAGATTAAATATGGAATAGTTAATCCTAATAAACATAATCCTAAATTCCAATTAATGAAATATTTACAAAAACAGCTAAATATAGATAAGCTATCTATTGCAAATGAATATTCTTTAAGATTTGGAAAGAAATTTTCAATTAAAGAATTCAGAGGAAATATTACAAATAAAACAGGTGGCGATTTGAACCCAACTGCAAACTAGTGCAAGTTCACGCATTTCCACCTTTATAAGTATATCATATTTTATGAAATTATTAAATCTAAGGTACAAGTAATTATTAGATGTTACTTATAAGAAATGAATTTTTGATAAAATTATAAATATATTATATAACATTATTATAAAATTCTCCTCGGCCAGGATTCGAACCTGGAACCTTCTCGTTAACAGCGAGCAGCTCTACCGTTGAGCTACCGAGGAATATTAATAAACAGAGCTTATTATATATATATTCTTTTCAAATTTCAATAATTGCTGTAGTGCCAATATTTTCCTTACTTTTAATAAATATTTTGCCCCCAAGTATATTGATAAATCTTTTTGACAGGTACAGTCCAAGAACAGTTTTTTTTGATTTATCAGAAGAATTTTCAAATTTTTCAAATATATGCCCCATTTTTCTTGCAGGGATACCCCCTGCATGATCTTTAATTTTTATATAAATTTTATTCTCTTTAGAATTAGTATGTATATAAATACTCTCACCATCTTTAGAAAATTTTACAGAGTTATCAAGTAAGTTAAATATTGAATCAGATAATTTATCTGGATCTGTTGTTATTTTTATATCAAAAGTTCTTGGTTTAAATATTATATTTATATTTTTTTACTTGCCTTTTTAATTATTCTTTCAACAGTTTTTAAAATTTCATCATTTAAATTAAATTCAACATTATTTATAAATATTCTATTAAGATCCAATCTAGATACATTTAAAAGATTTTCAATCAACTTAGTTAAATCATCGGTTATAATTATTAGCTTGTCTATTTCAGATATAATCTCTTCGTTAAGTGTTTTATATGAAGGGTCAAGTGTTATAAGTTGAAGATATCCCCTTACTGCAGCTATTGGGGTTCTTAGCTCATGAGATGTTGTTGAGATGAATTCATCTTTATCTTTATTAATTTTATCTATTTTTTCCCTATTCTCTTTTTCAAATTCATATTTCTGTGTAATTGAGGATGTGAAATTTATTATAGACTTCGCCTCATAACTTATTAGTATAGATATTGTAACTGTTGCAAACTCCATCATGATAGCAGTAGATGAAAAATCATGCATAATAATTATATATAGTATATTTATTATTACTATAGCGATATTAAATAATATAATGTGTATTCTCTCAGAGTTTACTACTATATATTCAAACAGTATTATAAAATATATAAGAACTAGAGGACTTTTAACACCTCCAATATAGAAATATATTGGTATAATACTTAAGAATATAAAAATTAATTCTAGAGAATTCTTACTTTTTGATACTTTTTTCGTAATAATGTGAAACACCACATAGATTATTATTAAAAGTATCGCACTTATAATCGCTTCTAAATCTAGATAAGATACTGTTTTTAATATATTTGATACTAAGTATATTAAAAATATTACACCTATAAATATTATAAGAGTATTTTTTATCATGTAAGATATATTTATATCTTTTTCTCTTTCTATATCTTTTCTAATTCGATCTTCCATAAATTATTCTTTAAATAATATTTTAAATTTTGATCCTTTATTTATTTCACTTTCTACTTTTATTTCAGCATTCATCTTATTAAGATATTCTTTAACCAAATATAGCCCTATTCCTGAACCTTGTTTGGTGTTTCTCTCAACATTAGATGCTCTATAAAATTTTTCAAATAGATGAGGTATATCATCTTTTGGTATACCAATTCCTTGGTCTTTTATCTCAATAACTTTTAGATTATCTTCATAATAAGAGCTTAACTCAATTGTAGTATTTTGATCAGAATATTTTATTGAATTATCAATCAAATTTCTCATAATTTCACCAAGCCTATTTTGATCTGCATTAATATAATTTATCGATTTATCTAAGTTTGTTATAATCTTTATATTTCTCTCAGAAGCTTTTGGTTGCATTGTATCTGTAACTTGATTTATAAATGTACTAAGGTCTATTGGTTTAATATCAAATGGAATGTTCTCTATATTTAAATTTTTTATACTAAGCATATTTTCTGATAATTGTTTTAATATCTCAATGTTTGTTAATGTCTTATTGAATGTATTAAGTATATTTTCACTTATCATATTTCTATATTTTTGTATTATTTTTTCAGTCTGATCTTGTGTTAACTGTATAGGTGAAACTAGCTCCTGAGATGCTATTTCAAAAAATGAATCCTTTTCATTATTAATCTCCTCTCCTTGAACTTTTAGAGAAACTTCATTTTTATATTTATCTGTAAATGTTCTATAAATTGAAAAATAGTTAATATTTATTATCAAGCTTGATATTATGCATCCAAGATAGATTATGAGATAAAACTTTTCTTGTGTATTTGAAAATGTTGGATCTAATATCATTGCAAGAGTACCTAGTATTAGAATTATTATATAGAAAGTAGTTTCTCTTAAATTTATTCCAAGCATGATTAGTGAAAATACTATTGTTGGAAAAACTAGGAAGAATAAAAGTACTATATTTTTAAGTAGTATTAAGATTACAAAAAAGGATATAGTTATAAAAGTTTCTTCAATATATATTTTTCTATGTATTGGCTTTATCGAAACTATATGGTGCCATATAAATCCAAATATTATAAATGATAAACCTAATATATCATATCTTATAATATATCCAATACTTTCCTTGTTATATATATTATATATAGTATATATAACTATAAAACTTAAACTTATGATATAGATTAGTGTCTCTATAAGTTTGTCAATTTTAATATTTTTTTGATCCTCTTCATTCATATTTTTTGAGTATATCTTTAATAATATTTATACTTTTTAATATTTCTTCTTCTTCATTTTCGTGCCCAAATGAAAATCTGACTGAGTGTTTCACATCAGTATCACTCATTCCTAAGGCTTTTAGCACGTGAGATGGTTCTATAGAAAGAGATGAGCATGCAGATCCTGCAGAAGCAGCGATATTATTATTATCAAGCTGAATTAGCATACTTTCTGAGGTTATATTTTTAAAAAGTATATTTGAAAGATGGGGCATTCTGTTATCTGCTTTCGAATTAATATTTACATTATCTATTTTTAAAATCTCTTTTTCAAATGAATCTCTTAAATGTTTAACTTTTTTATATCTTTTATCTCGCTCCTCTTTCAATATTTCTGTAGCTTTCCCAAAACCTATAATTCCGGGAACATTTTCAGTTCCGCCCCTTATTCTATATTCTTGAGATCCTCCAGATATGAGAGGTTTTATAGGTGTTTCTCTTTTTATGTATAAAGCACCTACACCTTTAGGGCCATTTATTTTATGTGCTCCAAAGGTCATCAGGTCAACATTTAACTCTGAAACATCCATATTAAGGTATTTCATTGCTTGCATTGCATCTGTATGAAAAATTATTCCTTTCTCTTTAACTATTTTGGATATTTCTTTAATATTTTGTATTGTTCCTATTTCTGAATTAGCATATATTATTGAGACTAAAATTGTTTTATCAGTAATACTTTTCTCTAGATCATCTAATGATATATTCCCAAATTTATCATTTTTAATGTATGTAATCTCTGCACCCTTTAGAGATTGAACAGTTTTTAAGACGGAGTCATGTTCTATAGATGATATAATTATATGTTGACCTTTATCCTTTAGTGCCTCATAAGTACCTTTTATTGCAAGGTTATTGCTTTCACTTCCTCCTGATGTAAATACTATCTCTTGTATTTCAGAGTTTATATAATTTGCAATTATTTCTCTTGCATTATCTATTTCTCTTCTTATATCTTGGCCTGATTTATATATAGAACTTGGATTTCCATACCTATCTTTTAAAAATGGAATCATAGCATCCACTACTCTTTCATCAATTTTTGTAGTTGCAGAATTATCAAAATACATCATATCTTCTTTTATTTTATATCAAAATATTATATTATGTAAGATAAAATATATAATTAGAAAATAAATCTATGAATGATCAAAATAATGGGGGAGCAGTGATACCTCCTAATAAAGATTTTAATATTCCAAATGTCTTTCAGCAACAAGATGCTGTTAATAATGATTTAAATAAAAGTGATACTCCATCAACAGATATTCCTCAGCAAAACTCATCTGAAGGAACAGAAGAAGTATCAGCTGGTGTATGGAATACTGTTCAAAATACTCTACAAAATGAAGGCAATTCAAATAACCAAATTCCAGATAGTGTAGAGCCATATAATATAGCTAAAGAAGGGAATCCCCAAGAAGAGGTTAAGGTTGAGCCTAAGGAAGAAGTCAATAAAACTCCAGAAAATAATATTTCTATTGATAAGAATCCATATGATTTTGTGTTAGAAAATAGTAACCCATTTTTAACTAAAGATAACCCTTCATCAGATATGAATTCAATGAATAATCCTAATGTTATAACGGGAAACAGTACACAGACAAATACTATTCCTCAAGATAATAATTTATCTCAACCCTCTCAGGTGGGATTAGGAAATAACCCCTATAATCAATCAGGTCAAAATTTGAATAACAATACTGATGGTTCAACCCTCCAATCTCAGCAAGGTGTACCTGGTTATTCTCAAGATCCAGCTGTTCCTGGTGCAGGATTTAACAATTCCAATCCTAATCCAAACCAGACCATTCCAAGTAATAATGGTTTTGATCCTAATAATATAGGAGTTAAGCAAAATAATACTTCTTTTCCTCAAGACAAAGGTAATATACATGATCCATTTGAGAGTCAGAATCTAAATAATAATATATCTCAAGGACAACAAAATAATTTTGTTAATAATAATTTTGATCAAAATGGAATACCTACTCAAAATGTAAGCCAACCCCAGATGGCAAGTGATATCGCAGATAATAGGAGTGAGGATCTTTTAAATGTATTGTCATATGTTCTTTTTTTGAATATTTTTATGGTAATAATAGCTTTTTTGAAAAAAGATAATTTTTTAAGATTTAATTCAATACAAGGGTTCGTATTTGATCTTGTATTCTTAGTATTATTCCTTTTAATAAGATATTTACAGCAGTTATTCACTACTATTTCTATAATATTTCTTATATTACAGGTAATTTTATTTATATCTTGGATTCTGCTTTCAATATTTTTTATGTATAAAGCATACAATGGGGATAAGTATAGCTTCTCCTTTTTCGGAAAAATTGCCAAAGCATTTGATTAAAATATTTTTTTATAGTGTATAATTAGCTAATTGGCGACGTATCCGAGTTGGTTCAGGAAGCGGTCTGCAAAACCGTATACGTGGGTTCGAATCCCATCGTCGTCTATATAAAAAATACATGGATAGTAACGATATAAGGAAAAAATTTGTAGAATTTTTTAAAAGAAATGGTCATCAAGAGTTTGAATCTTCCTCTCTTGTTCCTGATGATGAAACACTTCTCTTCACAACTGCAGGTATGGTTCAGATGGTGCCATACCTTTTGCGTGAAAAAGATATAGAATATCCTCGGGTATGCTCTATTCAGAAAAGTTTTAGAACTGTAGATATAGATAGAATTGGTGAAGATGGAAGACATCTTACATTTTTTGAAATGTTAGGTTCATGGTCTTTTGGGGATTATTATAAAGAAGAGGCAATTAGGCTTGCATTCGAACTTTTAACTAAAGAGTATGGAATAGAAAAAGATAAGTTATGGGTAAGTGTTTTTAAGGGAGATAAAAATATTCCTGAAGATAAAGAATCATATGAGCATTGGTTAAATATAGGTATACCTCAAGATAGGATAGTTAAACTAGGAAGGGATAATTTCTGGGGGCCTACGTCAGAGGAAGGTCCTTGTGGTCCCTCTACGGAAATATACTTTGATCAAGGAGAAGGTATATGTATTAAAAAAGAATATGTATGTTGCAAAAAAAATAAGTGTATTCCCGGATGTGATTGTGATAGATTTTTAGAAATATGGAATGCAGGAGTTTTTATGGAATATTTTAAAGATGTAAATGGCATTTTTTCAAAACTCCCATTCACTAATGTAGATACAGGGGCAGGATTAGAAAGGCTTTCCCTAGTACTTCAGGGCAAAAAATCAGTTTTTGAAACAGATTTGTTTTATCCATTAATAGAAAATATAAAAAAACACACTCCTGAAAAAGATAAATTTAACATTAATAGTGCTTATCTTATTGCAGATCATGTAAAAGCTTCTGTATTCTTAATATCTGATGGAGTTTTACCTTCAAATGAGTATAGAGGATATATATTAAGAAGAATTATAAGAAGAATGTTTTATCATAAAACCTTTATTGGAAATAATGATGGGGGTTTTATTGATCTAATAGAAAAGGTAATTGATATATATAAAGATCAGTATCCAAATATTTCTGATTTGGATAGAATTCAGAATGTACTTTTCTCTGAAGATCTTTTATATTCAAATACTATACTTAAGGGAATAAAAAAACTTGAAGATATGATAAAAGATAAAAAAATTATATTAGGTGAGGATCTTTTTAAATTACATGATACATATGGCTTAAGTTTAGATATGTCTAAAGATATATTAAAAGCAAAGGGAATTAAATTTGATGAAAGAGGGTTTCAAGAGAATATGAGAAGGCAACAGGAAAGGTCAAGAATGAACTCAACATTTTCACTAGGAAAAGGGATGGAGTCAGATTTTTCAGACTTTCCCAAAACAGAGTTTTTGGGATATGATATTTTATCTTTAAAAGATGCAAAAGTTTTATATTCTCAAAGAAATGGAGATGATGTAACTTTTATTTTAGATAAGACAACATTTTATGCAGAAGGTGGGGGACAAGTGGGTGATAGTGGTAAGGTTGTGGGGAATGAATTAGAAGTAGATGTAAGTAATGTGAAAAAAACTAAATTGGGAGTCTATTTGCATTTTGGAAAAGTTGTGAATGGAGATATAAAAGAAGGAGATTTTGTTTCCTGCTATGTTGATAAAGAAAAAAGAGAGAAAGCATCCTTTAATCATACAGCTGTACATCTTTTAAATGAAGCGGTAAAAAAAATATTAGGAAATGATGTTTCTCAAAAAGGTGCATTTATAGATTCTGAAAGAATGAGATTTGATTTTAATTTTCCGAGAGCATTAACTGAAGATGAAATAAAGGCAATAGAAGATTTGGTAAATTTAAATATATCAAAAAATGAGGAAATTGAGGTTTTAGAAAAAAATTTTGATGATGTAAAAAAAATGGGAGTAGATCTTGCATTTGAAGATAGATATGATAAAAATTCCAAATTAAGAGTTGTAAAAATAGGGGATTTTTCTGTAGAGCTTTGTGGTGGAACTCATTTTGGAAATACATCGTCTTTAGGTCACTTTAAAATTACTAAACAGGAGAGTGCTTCTAAAGGTATAAGGCGAATAAGAGCAATTTTAGAATAAAATTTATGTCATACTTCTTGGGAATAGATTTTGGAAATAAATATATAGGATTAGCTCTCTCAGATAAGAAAGGTAAGTATTCATCTCCATATTCTGTAGTTAGAAATAACAAAGATTTTTTATCTTTTCTTAATGATTTGATATTAAAATATTCTGTAGATACTGTAATAATTGGGAATCCTCTAAATTCAGAAGGAGAGGATAGTGTTTATTCAGAAAAAATAAAGGAATTTTCAAAAAATATTAATTGTAAATATGTCTTGTGGAATGAAACTTTAACATCGTTTGAATCTAAAGGGAATTTATCGAAAAATAAAAAAAGAATAGATGATGTTGCAGCATCAATTATTTTACAAGAATATCTAGATTATATAAATAAATCATGAGAAAACTCAAGATAGCTATAGTAATATTGGTATTTTTGGTATTAGTTTTTGGAGCTTTGTTTTATTGGTATGAGTCAAATGTTGATTATGTGGGAGGTATAAAAACCTCATTTATAAATTTTAGTATTTATCCTAATGATAATACAGGTACAATCTTATCTGAGCTTAAAAAGGGTAATTTAATATCTTCTGTTAATGTTGCATATTTATATATTTATCTTCAAAGACCACTTTTCTCATTTTATCCAGGAGAATATAGGATTTATAAGAACGAAAATTTAGAAGCTTTAATAAATACTTTCAATAATGGCCCTTTTTATAAAATTATTGAAATTCCCTCTGGTCTTAGAATAGCGGAGCAGGCTAATGTTATAAGAAATGAACTTAGTGTGGATAATCCTCACTATAAATTCTCAACTTCAAATTTTAGATATATTGCACATACTTCATTTAGAAATTTATACAGTTACAATTTTTTAACATATATACCCTCTAATGGGACCCTTGAGGGGTTTCTTTATCCTGGAGTATATAATGTTCCATTGAATGCAAATGCAGAGTATATAATTAATTTAGAACTCATGGGATTTGAGAAAAATATTTTTTCGAAATATACAAACGATCTTATAAATGATCCAGATGGGTTAACTTTTTACCAAAATATGGTTATAGCATCTATTGTAAGGAGAGAAACTTTGTATAATTCTGATAAGCCAATAGTTGCAAATATATTTATAAGGAGGTATGAAAGTGGTATACCTCTTGGATCGGATGCAACAGTTCAGTATGCACTTGGATTTGATCAATCTGAAGGTAAATGGTGGAGGACTAATATTACATCTCAAGACCTATCAATTAACTCTCCTTATAATACAAGATTGTATAAGGGTATTCCGCCTACTCCAATTTGCTCTCCTGGGATAAATTCTATATTAGCTACCTTTAATTCAAAACCCAACAATTATCTTTTCTTTGTTGCAGGTAAAAATGGTCATCTTCATTATGCAAGAACTTTGGCGGGACAAAATAAAAATATCCAAGAATACTTGTAAAAAAAATCTATTATAGCTAATATTAAAAATATATGTTTCTTAAAAAAAACTACTATATTTGGATACCTATAATTGTACTTATTGTAGTTATAGTTTTTATATTGGTATTTTCTTATTCCCAATCTTTATTGCATTCTCAAAATGAACTTGCGAGTGTAAATGGTACACCTGTAACAAAGAATGAGCTTATAAATTATACCTGTTCTAATGGAATTAATAATTGCAAAAATAATTATATTTCTCAATTGCAAAATTTTATTAATTATGAATTAGAATATCAATATCTAAAAAATAACAATAAGCTCCCATCCAAATATTCTATATATAATTATTATAAAAATAATATTCCTCAATCCACATATTTATTATCTTTAAACCCTTCAAAAACTTCTTTATACTTGAGTGAAAATAATTTTTTTTCAAATCAATCATTATATTATAAATATTATCAGCTAGATATACAGAATATAGTGGGGAATATGCTATTAAAAAATTATACAGTATATATATTTATTTATTCTGGAAATTCTGCTGCAGGAATAAATCTTATTAAATCAGAACAGAAAGAATTATCATCTAATCCAGCAAATAGGTTATCTTTATTGAAGAACCTTAATGGAGAAAATATGGTTTCAGAATTAATTTATAATATTAACTCTCTAAATTATAAAAACACTAATATATACAGTTTTTTTAATTTAAATTCAAATATGAAAAGAATTATATTTTCTACAGAGACGAATTCGGTTTCACCTATTGAATATAGTGGAAATATGTATTATTTTGTATATAATAAATATATTAGTAATGGTTTCAGCAATATAAATGAGGCAATTAAATATTTGAGATCTAATGCAACAGTGTATGTATATTAATAGATTTTTATTAAAATCAGTACAATTCATATCTATATTTTTTATAATATTTCTATTCCTTACCTCTAAAGATTATGCGTTTTCATTTAGTCTTTTCAAATGTGGGATAACCAAGACTAGTGCCTGTAAGCCTCGAAATTCAATAGATTATTCACTTATCTCAGGTGCGACTATACAGGTTAAATATTTGGATGGGACCATTTCTACTGTAGGAATATCTTCAAACTCTTTATTCAATACTGCTTCATTTAATGGTATAAATCCAGGAACTATTACTAGCATGACAATTTCTATTCCAAAGAATGAACTAGATTCTGCATTAGGAATAGGGGCTGGATCAGGGTTTTCATATTATCCGACATTTTCTGGATACAACGGTTTTCCAATAGATCCGAATTTATATCTTTCAGGAGTTAACAATATTTCATATACTAAAGGATATATGTCTTCTGGTCTTACTTTTGGAGTAGTAACTAATTCTGTGTGTAATCTCTATGTTAGCCTTTTAGGATCTATTTACTATGTTTCACAAGAGACGACAACATATCATTGTGGTAGTGTTCCAAGTTATAGAAATGAACTGTATAATTATTCTAGTCCAAACTATTATGTACATATCCCCTTTATATTTACTTCTAATAGTAATGATTTTATATTTCAATCTTTTCCAGGTGAGGATGTAAATATTTATGAAGGTAACAGTGAAAATGAAAATATTGGTATAGAGGTAAATCCTAAAAATGCATCATGCAGTTTTTCTAATTTTGCTACCACCACTAGTAGTATAAGTGGGTCTTTCTATATTTCTGATGGACTTTTTCCAGATATTATATCCTATTCATATAATGGCACAGTAAAATATTTTACTGTACAAAATCCATACAAAGGTAATGGTTATAATTTTACAATTAATGGACTACCTTCTGGGACGCAAGTAGATTTTTCGTATCAAGATACTGGATATCCCCCTGTTCCAAAATGTTTAGGAAATGCTACTACGAAAACTGTAGTTACATTATGTAATTTGAGTACATGTCCCCCTCCCTCTTGTTTACAACAAGCTACACCTTCAAATCAGCTTAATATTAATGGTGGATTAGTAGGATATAATGGAGTATATATTTTTAGAGATTTAGGCAACTGTCAAGATTATTATTATCCTTCAGTAAATATAAACTATAATCCCGCCTTCTTAGATATAAAGAATTCTTTGTATAATAGGAATTTGGGCTATTATATTCAGTATTGGCTAGAACCTGGAATATAGTTGTATTTTTTTTATACTTTCGTTAATATAAATTTATATGGAAAAGTACTTTTTTAAATCAATCTTTTATTTTATATCCTTTGTGGGGGTGTTCCTTTTATCGAATTTCTTTTCGGCTGGGTATATATTTGCTCAAACTCCTCCATCTTCAGTATCTTCTGGATCAGGATCAACTTCAACATCAACTACAAAAACCTCAACAGATACACTTTCATGTAATTCTTTTTCTATTTCTCAAGGTGGAAATACATCATCTAATGTAAGTTCCTCATCTCCAGTAACAATAACTTCAGGCATCACTGCATCATCATCTTCAACAATAAACTATACAAACGCTACTTGGTCTTCTAGTGTGGGAACAATATCTCCTTCTTCTTCAAAAGAGTCAGCTGTATGGACTCCTCCATCAAATTCAACAAATGGTGAAAGTGCAACGATATCTTTATCTAATGTAACAGACTCTACTGGTGCAAGTTTATCATCTCCTTGTACTGTAACATTAACTATCCAGGTATCTTCTCTTCCAAATTCCGGATACGACACTCCTACATATATAGCATTAATTTCTGGGATATTTTTAGTTTTGTTATCATTTATATACTTTAGATATAATTTTGATATTAAGTCTGGTATCTTTAAAAATAGAGTTTCAAAAAGATAATTTCCTATAAGCTTAGCATAAATAAAGTTAATCCTAGTTCTAATTCAAATTTTCCTTCGTTAGAAAGAGAGTAAAGGTTTATAAGTTTGTGATATATATTTTTAAGTTTTTGATTATCATATCTATTCTTTTTTACTTTTCCCACCCCATATTCCGATATATTTATTTTAAAGGGAGGTTTCTTTAATCTTTCGGAGATAGTTTTATCACTATTAAATATAAGTTCATTTATAAATATTATAATTTGTATTTGCCTTATTATCATGGATATTATTACCCTTGCATCTTCACCCCTACCTTTTAACGATTCAAAATGTATAAACATATCTTTTTTATTGTTACTATTTATACTTCCCATTAAATCCCAGATAACTGTATTATTATTTTTAGTTATTATATTTTGTATTAAATCATCAGAATCATCTATAATTTTTTTTGGATATATATAATTTACTATTTTTATAAATTCATTTCTTATGGTTACTCTATCTTTTTCAAAATTTGCTCTTAAATAATTTATAATTTTATAATTTTCCTTTATACCATACTCTTGAAATAAAGATTTTATATATAAAGTTATATCTAAAGCTTTTATTTTTTGACTTTTTATTTTTTTGGATATTTTTTTTGTATGTATATATATTATATCTTCAGTTTCAAAATCTGAAATATTTTTTATTATTTTATCAGCATTCCTTATTGCTAGAATTCTCTTATCTCCAAATATATCGGAAGAGTATATTTCCTCTAATATTTCTTGGAAATCTTTTTCTTCTTCATCAAAAATTATAATTTTTTCTTCTGGGTGAGATTCTTTTATAAAAGATATAAACTCATTATAATCTTGAGCATCTATAAATTTTATCATTTTTTATACTCTCTATAAGAAACTATTACTATTGATAATAAAAATCCAGATAGTCCAAATAATATTAAATCTAAAGTCTTTGATGGGAGTATTTCACTGTTTGTTATTTGGCTTGGATTATATTTTACAAAATAAGTTCTTATACATGTTGGTACTATAGTTAATTTTTTATTACTTTTATCTATATTTAATGCTTGATTTTGGGATTTAACACAGTCCTTATACTCTCCGTTAATTATTTTTTGTAAATATTTCCTTGTACTTCCATTATATATACTTTTCTGATATGCCATAACCCAATCATTTGAAAGGTTTTGGTTAGTTGTTGTTATTTGCAAAGATACAATATTATTTGATACCTGTATAGATCTTACATTTGCTCTGAATCCTGAGAGCTGGGAGGAGGTATATTTTGTTTGACCTTTAAAATATTTATATGCTTTGTTTATAGCATAATTTGTTTGTAGGTAGCCTGTAAGATCAGGGGCATCATTTGTATATATTTGAGTAGAGCTTACATATTTTGTTGGGGTTATTTTCGCATATATAAATCCTAATACTGCAAAAACCAATGTTATAATTATTATTAAAACAATATTATTTTTTAAAACTTTAATATAATCTTTTAAATCTATCATAATAATTTATTGGCGTCTAAAATTAAATTAACCATTTTATCTGCAAACTTATTCTCTTCTCTTGGAACATGTGTAAATTCAATTTTATCAAAATGTTTTGAAAGAGAATAAATATCACCTAATATTTTTTTCAGATTTTCATCTTTTATCTTATATTCTTGATTAATTTGTTTTATTAAAAGTTGGCTATCACTAAAACAAGATAAATTTTTTATTTCATGCTTTAGTGCAAGAGATATACCCTTTAGCATTGCACTAAATTCTGCCTGATTATTTGTTTTTATTCCAAGATATTTCCCTTCAAAATCTAGTAGTTTCCCATTTTTAAATAGAAATACTCCATAAGATGCCTTTCCTGGATTGCCTCTGGATCCTGCGTCAGTGTATAGTGAATATTCGTTCATAATTAATGATTATATATTCTAAAGGGTATATAAATCAAATATTTGCTAAGTTGTAGATTTTTTTTATTTTATATATACTAAATTTAATGGATAATTCATTTTCTATATTTAAAGTAGCAGTGGTATTTGCTTTGTTTGCTATTTTAGGCTATTTCATGGCATCCTTTATTACATCTTCATTCACCCTAGTATTCTTCATATGGATAGTGTTCACTTTAATAGTGCTTTTTCTATATCTTTCTTTTTATGAGATTTTAGAAAGTATTAATAAAAAATTTAAAAGTATAAAAAGTTCCCAAGATAAGGAAGATAAAATATTAAAAAATGATACTAATATTAGCTCTAATAGTGCTAGTTTGGATACAACTGATTTTGTTTCCATAACTGCACATGAGATAAAAACTCCTGTATCTGTTATTAAAGGTTATACAGACTTACTACTTTCAGATAAAGATATTTCTAAAGGTGTTAGTTCTGAGGCTAAAGAGTATATAAAAAGAATTGAAAGCTCTTCTAGTCAAATATTTTCACTTGTAGAAAATCTTTTAAATATAACTAAAATTGAAAACGGGCAAATGTCTCTTAATTTTGAAAAGTTTGATATTAATGATTTAATAGAAGAAGTATTAGATAATATGGAAAATGAAGCTTCTTTGAAAAAGATTAAAATTTCATTTAGTGCAAATAAGGATTTGCCACAAGTAATTGCAGATAGAATGAAGATAGAAGAAGTTTTAAATAATTTTCTAAGTAATGCAATTAACTATACCCCTGAAAAAGGAGAGGTGAATATTTCTGCAATTTCAGATGAAAAATTTGTTACAGTTTTTGTAAAAGATACAGGGATAGGCATCTCTTATAATGATCAAAAAAAGATATTCTCTAAATTCTACAGAGGAGATGCTGTGAATGTAAAAAAAGTTGGAGGTAATGGTTTGGGGTTATATATATCATCTAAAATAATAGATATGCATAAAGGGAAGATTTCTGTTGAAAGTGAAGAAAATAATGGATCAACCTTTTCATTTTCTTTGCCAATTAATATATAATATATAGACTATATGGATAATAATAAAAACATATTAATAGTTGAAGATGATTTATTTTTACTTGATTTGTACACCCAGTTCTTTACACAGAGAGGGTACCATGTGACTTCTGCAAGTGACGGAGAAGAAGGATCAAAAAAGGCATTTGAAGGGAAATTTGACTTTATAATACTTGATATCATGCTTCCTAAAAAATCTGGGATTGAAGTATTAAAAGATATTAAAGCCCAAGATAGTAGTATAAAATCTGTGCCAGTTTTTATGCTAACATCTGTTGGGTATGATGAGATAATAAAAAATGCATTTCAAATTGGTGCAAATGGGTATTTTCTTAAATCAATGATTTTGCCAAAACAAATAATAGATGAGGTGGAATCTTTTATGGAAAATGAAAATAAGAATCAAAATGTCAATCAATAATTGTATTAATTAAGATTTTTTAGTATACTCTAAAACCTATGGCAAACTTAAAATCATCTAAAAAAGATATAAGAAGGACAAAAAGAAGAACATTTTTAAATAATGGATATAGAATTGATTTTGATATCAAAAAAAAGGATTTTTTGAAAAATCCAGATTCAAAAAAAATTCCTAAATTATTTTCTCTTTTAGACAAAATGTCTAAAAAAAATATCTTCCATAAGAATAAAGCAGCAAGGTTAAAAAGTAAATTTGTAAAAATGACTCTTAAGGCAAAATAATTTTCAATGGATAAGATAAGGAATTTCTCCATAATTGCTCATGTTGATCATGGAAAGTCTACTCTTTCAGATAAATTGATAGAATATACTAAAACAGTAGAAAAAAGGGATTTAAAAGAACAATTTCTAGATAATATGGATCTTGAAAGAGAGAGGGGTATAACCATTAAGCTCCAAACTATTAGAATGGAGTATGAAGGATATACTCTTAATCTTATAGATACCCCTGGTCATGTAGATTTTTCAGGTGAGGTAGATAGATCCCTAATGGCATCGGAAGGTGCGATACTTCTTGTTGATGTTATGGGTGGAATTGAATCTCAGACATTAGGTAATTATCTTAAGGCTGTAGATTTATCTATTCCTGTAATTCCAGTTCTCAATAAGGTTGATATAGAAGGGGCAGATATAGAAAAAAGTGTTAAGGAAATATCAGAAGTCTTAGGATTTAAAGAAGATGAGATTATTCTTGCCTCTGGTAAATCTGGAGAAGGAATTGAAAAGATATTAGATGCAATTATTGAAAAGATACCTTCACCCTCTGGTAATAAGGATTCAGATTTCAGAGGATTTATATTTGATTCTTTTTTTGATGATTATAGAGGTGTTGTACTTTTAGTTAAGATAGTGGATGGTAAGTTAAAAATATCAGATAAAATATTTTTTTACTCTAATAAAGTAGAGTTAAGCGTTTTGGATGTAGGATATATAAAAAATGGTTTTATCTCATCTAAAGAAGTTTCTGCTGGAGAAGTAGTATTTATATCTACTGGTCTTAAAAGTATTAAAGATGTAGTTATAAAGGATACTCTAATATCAAATATTTCTTCAAAGCCTATTTATGATTTAAAAGATCAAAAGAGTATGGTATTTGCATCTTTATATCCAACTGATTCATCTGAAGTATCTAAATTTAGAGAGGCTATTGAAAAATTATCGATAAATGATGCTTCATTTAATTATATACCAATAAGCAGTCCTGTTTTGGGTTTTGGATATAGGTGTGGATTTTTAGGTCTTTTACATATGGATATAGTAAAGGAGAGGCTTTCAAGAGAGTACAATATTGATATTTTTGTATCATTTCCATCTGTAGAGTATAAGGTGAATCTTAATACAGGAGAAGACATCTTTATCTCTCAGGCGTTAGAGTATCCTGATTTATCCCAAATAAAATCAGTAGAAGAGCCATATGTAAGATTAGATATAATTTGCCAGAAAGATATATTTGGTAAAGTTATAGATTTTGTAACGGCAAAAAGAGGTGAATTTATAAATTCAGAATTTTATAACTCATCTGTAAATGTTGAAAGGGTGATACTGAATTTTGATATACCACTCTCTTCTGTTATTTATAATTTTTTTGATGACCTAAAATCAATTACCTCTGGTAGTGCATCTATGGATTATTATTTCATAGATTATAGAAAATCAGATATTAAAAGATTAGATTTTTTGATAAACCATGAAGTTATAGAGCCTTTATCTTTACTTTTGCATTCTTCAATAATAGAAAAAGAAGCAAGAGATTATGTTGAAAAAATGAAAGAAATAATACCAAGAAAAAATTTTTCTATAGCAATACAGGCTTACTGTGATGGAAAAATTATTGCAAGAGAAGATGTTAAACCTTTTAGAAAAGATGTAACTCAAAAACTTTATGGAGGGGATCCTAGAAGAAGAATGAAGCTTTTGGAAAAGCAGAAAAAAGGTAAGAAAAGATCACTTATGTTTGGAGCAGTAGAGATTCCATCAGATCTTTTTATTAAATTATATTCCCGTGTATAAGGTCTATAAAACCCTGAAGATTTATATTTGAATCTCTTAACCTATATAGTATAAATGGATTTTGCAAGTTCTGATTAATGATAATTTTTCTATCATCTAAAACTCCTCCAACATATCCAAAATATTTTAACCTTTGAATAAGTATATTTTCTTTCGCAATATTGTTGTTTCTAAAGGGAGATCCTGATGGATATGCTATGAATTGGACTGAGTTTTGAAGCTTTTTTTGTAAAGTTTGTTTTGATATCTGAATTTGGTAATTGATAAGATTAACCGGAAGTGTACCTAGTGCAAGATGTGTCACTGTATGAGATTCTATCTCCATACCATTTTCATAAAGTATTTTGATTTGTTTCCATGTCATATATTTATGACTCTTAGATATTTTAGAACCAACGAATCCAGTAATTATATTGAAATCTGCTACATCGTGGAATTTTTTGAGTATTGGAAATGCATATAAAAATTGGCTCTCCCTACCATCGTCAAATGTTATAATTATTGGTTTCTTAGGGAGTGGAAATCCATAATAATAATATGTATAAAGTCTATTAAGTGTTATTGGTGTGTAGTCGTGTGTTTTTAAATATTCAAGCTCTTGTTCAAGTACACTTGTTGTTAATGTTAAAGAATAGTCTAGTTTGTACCCATATTCTGAGGAATAATTGGATCTTGGTGGATATGATGGTGCTACTCTATGTAACATTAATATAGGTAGATTCATTTTTTGAGGTGGATAATTTTTGTAATAAATTATAATAGGTGTATTTATAGAAAATATCCCTACACTTTCCAATTTATCATTTTTATTTAATTTAAAAACAAATCTGTGAGAAGAAAAGTATTGAGGAATTCTCTCTTCTTTATTTTGAATGAATTTAAATTGTACATAAATGTTGTTTTGAGATGTAAGAGCCAAATTTGAAATTTCTATTTTTAAATTTCCATATTTATTTTTTACAAATGTTTTAAAGGTTTGATAATTGATAAATTTTTTTCGCTCACTTTGTGATAGATTATCCCAGAATAATTTGTAATTGTGGTATTTTATAATATAGTTGATATCTTTTTCTGCGTATTTTTCACTCTGATTTTCTTGTAATAATTTGAAAACCATAGCAAAAGATAAAGATCCTAATATCAGTGTTGAAAACGCAATATTGAGCAGTCCTTTTTTTTGCCTCAATATATTTATCATACCTTTTATATTATAATACAAAGTATAAAATATATGGATACAATAAAAAATTATTTTCTGGCATTAAGGCCAAAACAATGGGTCAAAAATTTACTGGTGTATGGGTTTTTATTTTTTAATAGAGATTTATATAATTTACACGATTTTTTAATAACAACTTATACTTTCATAATCTTTATATTTGTATCATCTTCTATATATCTTATAAATGATATTGTTGATTATAAAAGAGATAAGCTTCATCCAATAAAGAAATCAAGACCAATAGCTGCAGGTAAAATAGAAAGGACTCCTGCTCTAATTTTTTCAATAATATTGTTTTTGATAGGGTTTATATGGGCAGCATATTTAAGTGAATATTTGGCATTAATTTATATTATATATTATGTTTTATTTGTTGTTTATTCAATATATCTTAAGAATATACTCATAATCGATTCACTTACTACAGCATCTGGGTTTGTTCTTCGTGTTCTTGCAGGAGGGGTTGTTATAGCTTCATTTATTAATTCGTGGTTTGTAATATTTATAATTTGTGCATCTTTGTTTATAGCTTTTGGTAAAAGGAGGGCAGAAATAACAATGATGAGTTTTAAGAATGCAGTAATTCACAGAGGAGTACTTCTAAAATATCCAAAAGAATTTTTAGACAACTTAATATCTATGAGTGCAGCTGTGACATTTTTATCATATATACTTTTTTCATATAACGAAGATATAAATTCAAAGACTCCGACAGTATTATCTTCTGTACTCCCATCTCATTTAAAAAATCCACATTGGGTAAAATTAACTATTCCGATAGCATTTTATATTCTTGCAAGATATATGTATAATATATATGTAAAAAAGACGGCTGATACTCCAGAAACCATTTGGATAAAAGATAAATCTCTTTTAGCATCAATCCTTGTTTATATTCTCGTCAGTTTTATAGTTTTATATGTAGTTTAATTTTTTATGTTAGATGATTTGAATGATAAACAGAAAGAGGCTGTATTGGAAAGTATTGATGTGCCTTTATTAATAATAGCTGGTGCAGGGTCTGGAAAGACTAAAACATTAACATATAGAATTATATACCTTATAAAAGAGCTTAAAATTTCTCCTTTTTCCATATTTGCAGTAACATTTACTAACAAGGCGGCTAATGAAATCAAAGACAGGATAAATATACTTTTAGAAGATAAGATAAATTTTCCTTATATGGGTACATTTCATTCAGTTTTTTTATATATTTTAAGAACAGAAGGTTATAAATATGGAATTCCTAAATATTTTAGTATCTTTGATGATGAAGATCAGAAGAAATTAGTTTCAGATATATTAAAAAGTCAAAATTTATCTTCAAATATAACTCCACAATCGATTTTATCTGGTATATCCAGAGCAAAAAATAACTTTATAAAACCAAATAACTACTCACCTGAAAATTTTTATGAGGAGAATGTTTTTAAAGTATATAGTGTTTACGAGAAAAGGTTACAAGAGAATAGTGCAATGGATTTTGATGATATATTAGTAAAAAGTTTTGAAATAATATCTCAAAATGAAGATCTCTCATCTTATTTAAAATCAAAACTTAAATATATATTAGTTGATGAATATCAAGATACAAATAGGATACAGTATGAACTTTTAAGGTTAATATCTAAGAATAATGTTTTTTTTGTTGGTGATCCAGATCAAAATATATATTCTTGGAGAGGTACAGATATAAGAAATATCCTAAATTTTACTATTGATTATCCCGAAGGAAAAATAATAAAGCTTGAGCAAAATTATAGATCTACTAAGTTTATATTAAAAGCTTCAGATTCTGTTATATCTCGTAATAGTCTAAGGTATGAAAAAAATCTTTGGACAGAGAATGATATGGGATCTTTAATAAAAATATATCAAGCATATGACGAAGAAGATGAGGCAAGGTATATTTCTCAAAAGATAATAGATTTGGATGAATATACAGACACTGCAGTTTTATATAGAACTAATGCACAATCAAGAGCCATTGAAGAGTCATTTCTAAGACATAAGATTCCATATAAGGTTTATGGGGGAATGAAATTCTATCAGAGAAAAGAGATTAAAGATATAATTGCATATTTGAGATTTGCACAAAATATTGAAGATACAATTTCTCTTAAAAGAATAATAAATGTACCATCAAGAAAAATAGGTAAGAGTACCTTAGAAAAAATTGAAAAAGAAGCTTTGAGAAATTCTTTATCTTTAGGCTCTTTTATAATGCTAAACGAAACTGGTATGAATCAAAATGTTAAAAATTTTGTAATGACAATAGAAGATTTAAAAAATAACAAAGATAAGATGAATGTATCAGATTTTTTAAAGTATCTAATAAAAAAAATAAAATACATTGACTATCTTAGTTTAGATGGGGATGTTGGAATGAGCAGGATTGAAAATGTAGAAGAGTTTGTTGGAGTATCTTCTAAATATACATCTTTAGAAGAGTTTTTATTTGATATATCATTAGTTCAAAAAGAGGAGATCGATACAGATTTATCAGGGGAGTATGTTACATTAATGAGTTTACACTCTGCGAAAGGATTGGAATTCAAAAATATATTTATTGCTGGAATGGAGGAGAATATTTTTCCTCATTCAAGGTCCTTTGAGAGTATGGAGGAGCTAGAAGAAGAAAGAAGGCTTTGTTATGTTGGAATGACTAGAGCTAAAGAAAATTTATTTTTAACTTTTGCTCAGAAAAGGTCTTTGTATGGATACCCTCAAAATAATCCACCCTCAAGGTTTCTTTCTGATATTTCTGAAGATTGTATAGATTTTGAATATATTTAAAAATTATTTGATAGGGGTATTAACTGCCTTGTATGAGTTAACATAGTTTTTAGTTATATTACCAAGAGAGTAGGGATTATTATTAGTTTTTCCTATGCTAAAAAGTCCTGCTAGTGAATAGACTATCAATATTATTTCTATAATATTTAGTGCAATACAAATAAATCCATTTAAATAATCTTCATCATCTGTAATTTTTTTTATTCCTATTACAAATCCATATATTGGAAGAAAAAAACTTTTTAAATAATCATAAAATAAATTTAATTTTTCCAGTCCATGTCCTTTATTACTATTTTCAGCTTCCATAGCTTCAAATAGCTCTCTTGTAAGTTTAGCCTTTTGTTCTGGTGAAAGATTGGAGTCCTTGATAGCTCCTATTCCAGAATTTTTAACATCTTCTTCCATCACAATTTATTTATATCATGGAAATTACTTTCTGTTAAGCCTGCATTTGTAATCTTTATAAAATGAGCATTTTTCCTTAAAGACTCTATATCTTTTGAATTAGTATAACTTAAACCTGACCTTATTCCTCCACAAAGATTTGTTAATATATCTTTTATACTTCCCTCAATTTTTACCAATCCTTCAACTCCTTCTGGTGATATTTTATCCGAATCGTTCCTTTTATCAATTTTAAATCTTTTTTTCATCTCATATAAAGATGCCTCTCCTCTATAATATTTATATTTTTCTTTATTTATTGTTAATATTTCACCTGGAGCTTCTATACTTCTTGCAAATATGTTTCCAATCATTACAGATGATGCGCCTAATGCCAAGGCTTTGGTTATATCCCCTGAATATCTCACTCCTCCGTCTGCTATTATTGGTATTCCAGATTTTTTAAGAACAGAATATACCTTATTTATTGCACTTGCCTGAGGAACTCCTACCCCTGTAACTATTCTTGTAGTACATATTGATCCTGGTCCTATTCCAACTTTAACTGCATCCACATCTAATTCCAAAAAATCTTGAGCTGCTTTCTCAGTTGCCATGTTTCCAACAATAAGTTCAATATCATTTTTGTAAGTTTTTTTAATATTTTTTACAACATTTATAACTGATTCGGAGTGAGCGTGAGCTACATCTACTATTATGAAATTAGCTCCTGAGAGTAAAAGTTTTTCTATATTTGGTATAGGGTTCTCCCTTATACCCACAGATGCACCAACTAGAAGTCTCCCATTACTATCTTTAGAAGCTTTAGGGTGTTGGATATTGTCAAATTGAAAATTTTTTACTTTTTTTAACTCTTCTATTTGCTCTTCAATAGTTGAAACTCTGTGTAGTGCGCCAACGGCTCCGTAAAGAGCCATATTTATAGCAACTTCCGAGTTTGTTACGGAATCCATATTAGCACTTATTATTGGACACTCTATTCTTATATTCTTTGTAAGATTTGTGGATATATTTGTATCGCTTCTTGATTTAATTTTAGATCTTAAAGGTAAGAGAAGTAAATCATCATAGGTTAATGCTTCTTCAATTATCATAATTGATTTTTTAAAAAATAAACCAATAGGTATTATATACTATTTGAAATTAAAAAGTATAGAGGATTTTTTATATGATACTTTTATGGTATCATATAGATTATATGAAGAGTAAAGTAAAAAATTTATTAAATGAAATTAGACCTTTTATCCTACAACATGGGGGAGATGTGGAGCTTTTGGATGTAAAGGATAATGTTGTGAGTGTAAAAATGATGGGGGCATGTGTTGGGTGTTCTCTCTCCTCTGTTACTCTTAAAGACGGAATAGAGCAGATCATAAAGGACGAGTTTCCAGAGATTGTATCAGTGGAGGCAGTCGAGTAAATGTTAGTAAAAACCAAGGATAACAAAAAGATATATGTAGAAGTGGATAGAGATCTTTGTATAGGAGCTTCAAGTTGTGTTGCTATAGCTCCTGATACATTTGGTATAGACTCTGAATCAAAAGCCTATGTTATATCTGAGAATAATGTAGATGATTATGAAACTATTTTAGAAGCTGCAAAGAGCTGTCCTGTTTCTGCAATTCTTCTTAAGGATGAAAAAGGTAATCAAATTTGGCCATGAAGAAGAACGATTCAAACTATAAATATGGCTTTAAAACCAAGAATAAATATGTTTTTAAATCTCAAAAAGGACTTTCAGAAAATGTTATAAAAGATATATCAAGACTTAAAAATGAACCTAAATGGATGAGAGATTTCAGGTTATATTCATATAATGTTTTTAAATCAAAACCAATTCCCAAGTGGGGGGCAGATTTATCGGATATAAATTTTGATGATTTTTATTACTTTTTAAGATCAACAGAGAAAAATTCTAAAAGTTGGGATGATGTGGATCAGGGAATAAAAGATACGTTTGATAAATTAGGCATTCCAGAAGCCGAAAGAAAATTTTTAGCAGGTGTAGAAGCTCAGTTTGAAAGCGAAGTAGTTTATCATAATTTGAGAAAAGAAATAGAAGATAAAGGTGTTATTTTTACAGATACTGATACTGCACTTAAAGAGTATCCCGAAATATTTCGGGAATATTTTTCTACAATAATCCCTCCGGAAGATAATAAATTTGCAGCTCTAAATTCTGCTGTTTGGTCAGGAGGAAGCTTTGTGTATGTTCCAAAAGGTGTGGATGTAGGAATCCCTCTCCAAGCATATTTTAGAATAAATGCAAAAGCCATGGGGCAATTTGAAAGAACATTAATAATTGTTGAAAAAGGATCTAAGGTTCACTATTTGGAGGGCTGTACAGCCCCTATATATGATGAGAATAGTCTTCACTCTGCGGTTGTAGAGATAATTTGTAAAGAAGATTCCAACGTAAGATATACTACGATTCAGAATTGGTCAAAGAATGTATATAATCTTGTTACAAAAAGGGCGGTCGCGTATAAAAATGCAAAAATGTATTGGGTAGATGGTAATTTTGGATCAAAAGTTACTATGAAATATCCCTCAGTTTATCTTTTAGAAGAGGGGGCACATGGGGAAGTGCTTTCAATGGCATCTGCATCTGAAGGACAACATATTGATGCAGGATCCAAGATAATACATGTATCTTCCAATACATCATCTAAAGTTATATCTAAATCAATATCTAGGAAGTCTGGAAGAACCAGTTATAGGGGGCTTCTTGATGCTAAAGAAGGGGTAGAGAATATAAAGTCTGATGTTAAATGTGACGCACTTCTAATGGATGAAAAATCTAGAACAGATACTTATCCGACTATAAACATTGATCATGTTAAAAAACCAAGGTTGCAACATGAAGCTACTGTAAGCAAAATTGGAGAAGAACAAATGTTTTATTTACAATCAAGAGGGCTTTCAGAGGATGAAGCCTCATCAATGATTGTCTCTGGATTTTTAGAACCTATTGCAAAAGAGCTTCCTATGGAATATGCAATAGAGCTTAATAGATTAATTTCTTTAGAGATGACAAATTCAGTAGGATGAAGATAGTATATAAGAAATCATCAGAAATATTAAAAAATGGGAATGAAAAATTCTTAATAGGAAAGAATGAGAGAGTAGAGTATATACTTTTTCTAGACTCTCAAGGGGATTATAAAATAGATCTTTCTTTTATTCTTAAAGATGTTGGGGCTGAAGCGTATATATACATGATAGAGAAGGGGGTAGAAGATCAAAGCGCAGAAATAAATATATCAGTAATTCATAAAAGTTCTTCTACTTTTGCAAGAACATTTGTAAGAAGAGTGATGTATGATGGAGGCAAGTCATATATTAATGGACTTATTAAGATTGATAAGGGATCTCAAAACTCAAATTCATATTTTGATGAAAGCACCCTTCTTTTAGGAGATAAGGTTATCTCAAAAGTTATACCATCTTTAGAAATAATACCCGATAATGTAAAGGCTTCACATTCTTCTGCAACAACATATATACCAGAAGAAGAAGTCTTTTATCTTCAATCCAGAGGTATAGATAAAAATAAAAGTTATAACATGATATCTTCGGGATTTCTAAAATCAAAAATTAATGAAATCACTGATAATAAGATAAAAGAAAAAGTTTTTTTAGATATTGATAATTTATTCGTATGAGAGAGATATTGCTAGGTAATGAGAAAGATTTCAAAATACACAAAGGAAAAGTAGTGATTATTGGAGATGAAGAAATTTTAATTTATAGGTCTATAAACAAATTTTTTGCATTTAAAAATGAGTGTAGTCATGAAAAATTCTCACTAGATGATGGAATTGTGAATGAAGATAGAGAAAGCATAACATGTATTCATCATGGTGCAAAATTTGATATGTCTAGTGGAAGAGTACTATCTTTTCCTGCAACATCAGCAATAAAAGTATTTGATATTTTCGTTAAGGATAAAAAAGTTTATATAAAAATTGACTAATATAGAATTTATCGATATACTTTATTTCTTAATATGTTACTAATTTAGTATAATATATGAAACTTACAAAAGCACAAGATTATGCAACGCTGATAGTATCTTATCTTGCTAAAGAAGGAAAGACTGTATCTGTAAGAAAAATTTGTAATGATCTTAATTTACCAATTCCTTTTACAAGAAGGATTTTGAATTCACTTTCTAAATCAAAGATAGTTGAGGGGGTAGAAGGATCCGATGGAGGTTATAAAATTTTTAAAGATCCTTCATCAATAAGTATATATGATATTATTTCTTCTTTAGGTGGGGATATAAAAATTACAGAGTGTATAGATTGCAATTGTCCTTTAGAAGGTAGGTGTTTAAGCTCAAAGGTATTTAAGAATTTGAACGGAGAGATTGTTGATAAATTTATAAAAATTAAAATTAGTGATATTTTGAAATGAAAAAGGAGATTTTAAAAATTAAAGATCTTTATGTATCAGTAAATGGAAAAAAGATACTCAATGGGCTAAATTTTTCTTTAAATGAGGGAGATATACAAGTAGTGATGGGACCAAATGGATCCGGGAAAAGTACTTTTGCTGAAGTTTTAATGGGATCATTCGAGTATACTGTTGACTCTGGTGAGATTTTATTATTTCAAAAAGATATAAAAGACTTACAAAGTTATAAAAGAGCAAAAATGGGATTATTTTTAGCATTTCAGCATCCGATAGAAGTCCCTGGAGTTAATTTTGGAGCATTTCTACATTCAGCATATAAATCAATCAAGAATGAAGATATATCAATATTTGAATTTATAATAAAGCTTAAGAGAGAGGCTAAAAATTTGGGTATAGAGGAGTCTTTTATCTCAAGAAATCTTAATGAAGGACTCTCCGGTGGAGAGAAAAAAAGGATGGAGATTTTACAAATAGCTGTTCTGAAACCTAAAGTTGTAATCTTAGATGAGATTGATTCTGGCCTTGATATAGATGGAATAAAATTCGTATCAAATAGTATTAATCTTTTAAATTCTCAAGGTGTAAGCTTTATAATAATTACACATCAGAGAAAACTTTTAGACAGTATTGAAATCGATAAAGTTAACTTAATGCATAAAGGGGCTATAGTAAAAAGTTCTGATGAAACCTTGATAAAGGACATAGAAAAAAGAGGGTATAGAGATATTTTGAAATATGAATAAAAAAGATTTTCCAATATTTAAAAATACGAAATTTTATAACAAGGATTTAGTATATTTAGATAACGCATCTACAACACAAAAACCTCAAATTGTTATTGATGAGTATAAGAGATTTTATGAAAATTATAATGCAAATATATATAGAGGCATATACAGATTGTCTGAAGAGGCAACTGCACTTTATGAGGAATCTAGAAAAAGAGTCGCTAAATTTATAAATGCAGATTTTGAAGAAATAATCTTTACTAGGAATACAACAGAGAGCATTAATCTTTTAATCTATACTTTTGCAAAAAAAAACCTTAAAAAAGAAGATACGATACTTTTATCTGTAATGGAGCATCACTCTAATATAATACCTTGGCTAATTCTTCAAAAGGAGATTGGTTTTTCAATTGAATATCTTGATATAGATGAGAATTTTAATCTAAAAAATTTAGAAATAATTGAGAAAATAAAACCTAAAATCATATCTCTTTGCTACATATCAAACGTATTGGGGGTTAAGAATGATATTGAAAAAGTTATAAAATTAGGCAGAAAAAACAACTCATATATAATTATAGATGCAGCACAAGCAGTATCTCATATAAGTGTAGATGTTAAAAAACTGGATTGTGATTTCTTGGTCTTTTCTGCTCATAAAATGTTAGGACCAACTGGAGTAGGGATTCTTTTTGGTAAAAAGGATATATTGGATAAAATGCCTCCTTTCTTAGGCGGAGGAGAGATGATTCTTTCAGTCTCAAAGGATGAATTTATATCTAAAGATGTTCCATATAAATTTGAGGCAGGTACTCAAAATTTCTCTGATGTTGTGGTTTTTAAAAAATCCATAGATTATTTAGAAAGTTTGGGTATGAAAAAAATAGAAAAGTATATAAAAGATTTATCTTTTTATACATACGATAAGCTTTCGGAAGTTCCTGGTATCAAGATATATGGAAATAGGAATGAATTTGGAATATATTCTTTCTCTCTAAAAAAAATACACTCACACGATATTTCCTCTTTTCTGGATGAGGATAATATAGCTATTAGAGCGGGGCATCATTGTGCAGAGGTATTAATGAAAAATTTGAAAGTAAATTCTCTTTCAAGGGTAAGTATATATATATATAATGATGAATCAGATATAGATAAATTATCAGAATCATTAAAAAATATTTCTAAATTATTTTAAATATGGATAATAATCTTGTAAGATCTTACATAATTGATATATATAATAATCCTAAAAATTATGGTTCTATTAAGGATTATGATTTTAAAAAGAAAGGATATAACGCTTTGTGTGGGGATAATATAGAAATTTTTTTAAAAATAAAGGATGGTATGATTTCAAATATATCATTTATATCATCAGGGTGTATAATATCCAAAGTTTCTGCGAGTATTTTGACTGACGAAGTGAAAGGTAAAAAAGTATCTGATGTAAAGAAGAATTTGAAATTTGAAGATATTAAAGATAAACTTTTGATAGAATTATCCTTATCTAGAGAAAAATGTGCAAAACTCTCATTTGAAACATTCGAAAATTTATTAAAAGATTTATGAAAAAAATACAAGATTACGATTCTATAAATTATGATTATAGGTGCTATTGGAAAGACAGGGAATATGAAAATCTATCAGAGCAGAGAATACTAAAAAAAATTTTAAAAGATAAAAATGGGATATCTTTTATCGATATAGGAGGAGCTTATGGCCGGTTAACAGATTTATATAAGGATAAATTTGAAATACCTATACTTTTTGATTATTCATTAAAAAACCTTAAAAAAGCCCAATTCGATAAAAAGGTAATAAGAATATGCGGAGATATTTATAATATGCCTTTTAAAGATGATTCTATTCAATCTGGAATGAGTATAAGGGTGCTGCATCATATAGAAGATCCTGAATCTGCTATCAAAGAGATTGGAAGAGTAACTTCCGATTTTTTTATACTTGAGTTTGCAAATAAAAATAATTTTTTATCTTTACTTAGAAATAAATTTAATCCTAAATTTATAGATAAAGATACATATGAAATTCCTCACAAAAGTGATTCGCAAGGATATTTAAATGATCAAGTGTTTCTTAATTTCTCTCCTAATTTTATTAAAAAAACTGTTTTGAAAAACAAATTCTTTGTAAAAGGAATATATTCAGTTTCAAATTTTAGAGAAAGAAATTTAAAAAAAGTATTTCCTTTAAAATTTCTATTATCTTTAGAAGATATTTTTAGAGGTATTTTTTCAAAAATTTATTTTGGTCCATCGATATTTCTTTATTTAGAAAAAAGAGATAAAAAAAATAAAAGCTATAAAAGATTAGAAGATATTCTGATTTGTATTAAATGTAAGGGTGAATTAAAAGAAGGGAAATGTAATAAGTGCAAAATTAATTATTTAGACAAATCAGGCATTTTTAATTTTAGATCTCCTCTTAAGATAGATTAAAATAATAATAAGAATTATTATAAAAAGAGCTATTAGATAGATATAGTAAGGAAGGTTTATTATAAAAAAGCTTCTGTTTATATCATAGCTATTCCCTATATTTCTTATATCTATTTTTACGTTATATATACCCCAAGGTATCTTAGGTATATAAAAATTTTTATCTCGCACCTGTTTTACTAAAACATTTACCAATTGTTCGTTTATTGTTTTTTGATAGAATATCGAATTTATGCTTATTGTTGGAACATATGCATTATTATATGGACCAGGATTTTTAACTGTATATGGTATTGAAATAGGAGTTGAGTTTATAAAAAAATTCGGATTATTAAAGTTGAAAATTAAATTTGAATACCCTTTATTTTTTCCTCTTATATTTACAAAAATATTTAAAACTATAGTTCCATTTACTTGACTCTGATGATCTTTTCCTTTTGTTACATTTGATATGAGGAGTGCTCCATTGTATGATCCGTAGGGGTCATTTTTAGGTACATTTATAGTTACGGGTATATTTATTGTGGTTTGTGGTGAAAGTGTAAAACTTCCATTTGTAAATGTTATCCAATTTTGTATATTTAATATAGAATTATTATTTATGTATAAAAGTTTTTTGTGATTATAGAAAATTCCAGTTTTTTCAATTTTTATACTTACTGGTATTTTTGATTCATTAAAAATAGATATATCCTCTTTATATTTTGACCCTCCTTTCCCTGTAAGTGATATATATGCGGGTGTTACCCTTATTGTTTCTTCATTTTTTGCGAATAAGGTATTTTTTTGAAAAAGTATAAACGATATTAATAAAAAAAATGTAATTGTATATAAAAATTTTTTCATCCCTAGTAATCTCCAGATACTGTATATGTAATAGTATTTGTATAATATCCTTCTGTTTGTGTTGCAGGTATATTTAGTGCATACCCAACAGTTATTGTTTGATTATTTGCAATTGATGAGTATGAAGCAAATTCAGTCGGGGTATCTGAGAATTGTCTGTAATAAGATGGATTTATAAAGTCAGAATTACAATAAGAAAGGGTAGAGGATGGAGCCGAATTATAAAGATTGCTAATTTGGCTTGCGGTTAGAGCAGTATTGAATAGGGCTACATCTGCTATATCTCCATTAAAATAAAACCATCCCCCATTTGCATTAGGCCAACTACCAGCAGTATCCACAGTTCCTATAGATTCATACATATTATTTTGTGTTTGTATTGTTCCTGATGCAGTACCGACTAATGAACCATCTAAATAAAGTGATTGTGTACTCCCGTCAGCCACAATAACAGCGTTATGCCAAACTCCATTATTAACAGGGGATGAAGAATTTATTGTATCTGGGGTATTATTGTAATATAACCCTTGTAATAACCCCGTAGTACCTACATATAGAGCTGGTGAATGAGAACTCCCACCGGATGTCGGTGGTGTACCAGCAACACCCCACAATCCACCATCTGATGTGGTTTTAAACCATAATGATACCGTAGATACTGTAGATATTGATTGATTATTTAAATTATTAGGAGGTTGTATGTACGAGTTACCATTAAAATAAGTATACTTTATTCCATTACTAATTGATCCATTTGTACTAAGTTGGGGAGTTGAGTTATATATAGCATTATTATTATTTCCAGAATGGTCCAGTACAAATTTAGGAGTTGTAAAATTTTCCATTGTCCAAAAACCTTCTGGAGATAAAGAAAGTATTGCAGAATTATATGTACTCTGAGACGTAGTATCTGAATAAAGACTACTTATCTGAGATGAGGTTAGTGCCGTATTAAATATTGATACATCTGCTATATCTCCATTAAAATAAAACCACCCATAATTGGAGGTTTCTCCATTTGAAAAACCAGATGTATTAACTACTCCAATAGTGTTATAAGGCATGCTTGATGCGTCTATTGTTCCTGAGAGTGTGCCTACTAATGTTCCATCTAAATATATTGATTGGGTATTTCCATCTTCTACAATAACTGCATTATGCCAAACCCCATTATTAACAGTAGAGGAGGAATTTATGGTTGTAAAAGAGCCATTATAATATAAGCCTTGAAGAAGTCCGGTTGTTCCAACATAGAGGGCAGGAGCATGGTTGTTAATTGTAGATTCACCAGGGAGTGCATCTTCTGCTCCCCACAATCCACCATCTGATGTAGTGTTAAACCATAATGATACCGTAGATACTGTAGATATCGATTGATTATTTAAATTGTTTGGAGGTTCAACGTACGAATTACCATTAAATATCATTGAGGTAGAGTTGCCTATTGGAGCACTATTAACTGGATATGCCTGATATATAGTTGCAGTATTACCGTTGTTAGAAGAGTCTTGTATTTCTTCTGTTGTGTATTGTCCTCCTAAATACCATAAACCTATAGGAGAAAGAGCTAAAGCCGCAGATCCATAAGCAGAGCAGTTATATCCCAATCCTGTATATGAGATAGACGTATAAGGCTGTGCACTTGTTGTTGTAGCTCCATTATTAACTGGAGGTATTGTATATGATGTATTTGGGATAGTAAGGTTGTTATTTTGATTAACATATAAATTATATCCACTCTCTGCATTAGAAGAAATTGTTATTATTGTATTAATAGGAGATTTATATATGGATCCAGGCAAAATATTACCTAAATATATAGAGTTAGTATTGAGTGTCATTGTGATTGAAGGTACCGATTGTCCAGAATAATACTCATACCCGGATTTCAATATAAAATTTGTGGATTGAGATACCCCAGTGACTAATTGTCCTAGTGCACCTTTCTCTTTAAAATTCGTGGATTGGGTATATGGTCCTGCTTCAGCAAAAATGGGATCTCTTAAAATATAGCTTGCAGAAGTATAGTTATTTACAACTTGTGCATGTAATATTTTTGAAAAATAAATCATACACAATATTAGTATTAGAATTATAATTCCTATTTTTTTCTTTTCCATACAACCTTTATTATATAGATAATTGCAAAAATTATTAAGAGTAATATTATAATAATATATATTGGTGATATAACAAAGAAATTAGCATAATTATTTAAGTTATATACCTTATTTCCATACCTATAACTAATTATAAGCTGTGAGCTAAAATATCCAAATTGGTTAAAGAAATTATTATCTTGCCAATTTTTTTGATAAAGTCTTGTAGCATCTGTAAGTGTTAATGATTCTCTTTTATTAATAGGCAAAATTTTCACGGTTTGTCCAAATATATTTCTTATAATAATAAATCCCGATGGTGCCAAGTAAACATTTCCCCTATTTTGGAAGAAAAGTTGAAAATTTATATTGGGATTTATATTAATATATTTTGTAGGACTAAATTTTTCGATATTTCCTAATGCCTCTATTTTTCCGCTTACATTTATTATAAGGAGAGATCTTAAAGATTCTATAATATTTTTATTTATAGTATTAACCGATATTGCAATATAGTGAGAGCCTGGAGATGCTAAAGATGGGATATTTAGTGTAAAATATATCTTTGTTTTTTCACCTCCATTTAATATTTGATTTTTAGAGATTTTTATCCAATGTATGGCTTGTGATAAATTATTTATCTTCTGTGAGAATAAAGGGGATGCAGTATCGCCCTTTTCTCTAAATGAGTCTACGGATAAATATACTTTTTTATTTTCTTGGGATCTATTTAAAACCTCTATAAAGCTTTTATAAGAAGATTTTGGATTAACATTTATGATTTTTAATGGAGGAGTTATTGTCAGATATGAATTATATCCGGAGGATGCAAATATTTTTGTATGTAATAAAAATATTAAAGGTATAGACAGTATTAATATTAAATAAAATTTCCTCATTAAAAATTTCCAGTGGCTATATAAGTTACATTATCTATATATTCTCCCGCGGGTGTCGTAACAGATGCAGATGCAATATAATTTACTGCGACTGTTGCGTTTTGCTCTGGCAGGCTTGTTTGGGCAAGTATTTGTGTCTGAGTATTCAAAAGTCCTCCGACCGAAAATCCTGAAGAGTTAAAAGGGGACAATATATTTATATTTGTTCCTGTTGCATTAATACCATAATTTTGATTACCATTTGTGATTGTTCCAGTAGATGATTTAATTACATATTGATTAGAAGAATTTACAACATAAGATGATAGGGTCACCGTAGGTTCTGGATTTGAGTATGGTCTTGCGATAATATTATCCCAGTAAGTTACTCCAGTACCAGCATCCCCAACTAACCCAATATATCCTCCATTATTAGTTACAGTATAGGTTCCAATGAAAGTTCCAAAGTTGTTAGGATTGTCTCCTGTAGTAGTGTTATAGTATAAAGATGCTTGCGATCCTGCCATGATAATTGAGAATTTATACCAAGTATTCGTTGTAAGATAGGTACTTGATGATGGAGCATTCCAATTTGTCCAAGAGGAAGTTGTTGCAAATCCTGAAGGGGATCCTCCTCTTCCATCTAGCCTGAACATCTGTCCTGCACCAGAGGAGTTTGTTAAAAAGAAAAAATCTCCCAATACAGAGGTATTTACATTAAATGTAATAACTTCATTTTCTGATACATTTGCATTTATATACATATAGTCTCCAGTACTTCCATCAGCATAATAAGATGGCGCAGGATTCCCTACAGTAGTACTTTGTCCTGCAGTTCCAGATATTGTCCAATTTGCTATGCTATTTCCTTGGTCAAAATATGGGAATACACTGTTACCAGATGATAAAGATGGCAAATTTAAATTTCCATAATAAAGATCGATGTTAATATTGGATGATGCAGGAATGGAAGGTATTTTGACCCATATTTCAGTATTAGTAGTATTGCAATTATTTACCCAATAAGAGAGTTCATTTCCAGAGGAATCAGTTATACGTATATCTCCACAGGTATTTTCCATCTGCCCAGATGCAATTAATTGTTGAGTATTCATGGTTACCTCTACTGGATAATTTGTGAGAGTATTTGTATTGGAGCTATTGTTTATTGTTATGGATTGATAATATATATCATTTCCGGGGAACGGTAGTAGGAGTAATCCTCCGTATTCATCCTCAACTGATATATTTGCCCCATTTTGAGAATTTGTTGTTAGAGATAATGAATTACTTTGTTCTACAGGGCTTTGATATGAAATTAATCCTAAATCTATATTATTAGAGCTAACACCAAAGGTTATATATGGTTGAACATTAACTGATAATTGTACACTTGAGGAGGACAAGATCACAACACCTACTCCAGCTGTGTCTCCAGAGGAGTCAGACACGTCTATAATATACTGATTGGTATCAGTTGATGGGCTAGAAGGATTAACTGCGTAGATGCCATCTATATTTACTTGAAATCCAGGATTTTCTGCCGAAGTTGTTGTTGTTATAGTTACGGTATTTCCTGAAACTGAAAATGTAGATCCTGATAGATTTGATGTTGCAGAAGTGGTAGACACAGAAGAGAAAGAAGGTGGGAATGTTATCGTTACTGATCCATCTGCGGGGATTCCAGAGGAGGCAGTAAATATAATATTATTGTTGCTTGTTTGAGATACAAGGCTATTTGACATTATATCCTCTATTGGGGTAAGTCTAGCTGCATATACTTTAAATAGAATTGGAATTGCAATAAAAAATATAACAAGGAATATTGCAAAAGATATCTTTTTCATATATTTATTATATTATAGTAGCCTTTATTGTCAAATATTTTACTTTATCTTAATATGGAGGTATGTATAAAATTTTTCTGTCTCTGATCTTTTTATCTATTCTTGTATCTCCGGTATATGCAGATTCGAGTGTGTCTCAATATTATCCTAGTTTAGTAAATAATATAAAAAATGGCGATATAGTTTCAGTTGGAGGAAATAATATAGTATTGGGTGTTTATCCAACAGCGGTTTCTAATAGTAACAATATATTGGGGGTTATAGATGAAAGTTCAAATATAGTAGTTGGTATAAAAAATAATTATAGCTATCCCGTTGTATCTTCAGGTATTGTTCAAGTATTGGTGTCAAATATTAACGGCGATATTTATAAGGGGGATTATATTACATCGTCTGATATACCTGGGGTTGGAGAAAAAAATACCCAAAATGGAGAAATATTAGGAAAAAGCTTATCCAATTTCTCTTATAAAAAATATCTATATAAAAAAGATGTAAAAGTTAATGGGCAAAATAAGGTGGTGTTGGTTGAATATATTCCAGTAATTCTTGGTATCACATATTATTCAAACAATAATAATTTTACGGGAATTCTAATATCGGTTGGACGTGATATATCTGGTAAAAACGTACCATTCTTTAACCTTATTATGGCTATAGTAGTAGTTCTTGCGGGGTTAATAACTTTAATATATGGTATAGGTGTATCTTTAAAACACTCACTTTTAGGTATATCTAGAAATCCTTTGTCAAAAAATTCAGTTCAGAAGAATTTATTATTTATAATAACTTCCTTGGTGTTTATTTTTATAGTAACACTTGTTATAGGGTATTTAATATTAATTCTTTAATTTCTAAATATTTAATTATAATAAAGTGGAGATAAGATGTATTGACAAAAATATTTAAATAGAATACATTGAAAATAAATAATATTTGTGAGGAATTTTATGTTCAAAAATAGTAAAAAATATATAAGAGTAGGTTTGATTTCTACTTTGTCTTTTGCCTTGGTACTTACATTCTCTCCATTTTTGGAATTTTTTTCACTTCATGCAACAACTAATATTTCTCCTATAACAGATACTTTGTCTTCATCAGGTACAGGTACAAGTGGACCAGAGTCTGCAAGTGCTACTGGAGTTAGTCAAACAATACAATATACTGCACCTACAGCACTTGCTAGTGGATCCACGATTGATTTATACATACAGACTGGATCAACTATTGGTGGAGGAGAGGCAACTACTGCATTTAGTGCTGTTACGGCAACTTCCTCATTTTCAGTTACAGCTGCAGGTACAACTGTCGCAACTTCTGCAGATGAGACAACAACAACTAATGCAACAGATTCAAATTTTTCAGGATATACATTTACAGAAATAGCAATAACTACAACTGGGGCAATAGCATCGGGAAATGCTATTGTTATAAGTGGTATTACTGCAACTAATCCATCAACCCCTTCTTCTTCAACCAATCAGTATATTATAGATTTAACTGATTCTGGTGGAGATGATGGATATATGGCTGTTCCTATACTTACAAATAGTACAGTCACAGTAACTGGTAGGGTTACTCCAAGTATAACATTGGCATTATCTTCTAATGCTACTAGTTTTGGTATTTTGCAAGTTGGTGTTGTTAATACTTCATCACCAGCAACAACTTTGACTTTATCAACAAATGCAAAAGATGGCGCATCAATAACAGTAAATGATACAGGTTCAGGTACAACTCCAGGTTTGTATAATTCTTTAGCTCCACATACAATTGCAAGTGCAACTGCAACTTTAGCAGCAGGTACAGAAGGATATGGTATAAATGCAGCTTTAACATCAACTGCAGGAAGTGGGGGTGTAGTAGGGTCTATGACTGTAAGTTCTCCATATAATGGAACGGGAGATTCTGTTGGAGGATTAACATTAACTCCTACAACTTTAGCAACAACGACAACTCCAATTTATTTAGATACAGTACAAGTTAATTACCTTGCAGCTATTTCAGTTGTTACTCCTGCAGGTATTTATACTGATAATGTAACCTATCTTGCCACAGGTAATTTTTAAAAAATTAGATGAAGAAAATTTTTGTAATATGTTTGGTAACACTGTCCATATCATTTTTAACTGTTAAAGTTTTTGCAGCTAGTAGGTTTGTTGGAAATCTCAACAGTTCAAATTCATCTAAAGAGGGGGTAACTCTTTCGGGTGTTACTATATCTCCTATTCTTTCTACAGTGTCTATAAATAAAGGTCAAACTTTGACAGAGAATGTATCTGCTTTTGATAATAACTTGACCCCAATAAATGTACATGTAGTTTTTGCAAATTTCGTCTCTGCTAATGAATATGGACAGCCTAGGTTTGAAAAAATATTTAAATCTAATATAAACGATGGAGATCTAACTGTTTCATCTCAGCCAAGTGTTCTCTTAAAGTCGAGAACGCCAACAAGTATCCCCATAACAATATCTGCAAAATCATACGCATTACCTGGGGAATATTTCATTGGAGTTTTTGCTGATATATCGAAGTTCGTTCCAGGGAAGCAAGTTCAAGTTTTTGGAGCAGTAGGCTCTCTTTTTCTTATAAGGATAGCTGGAAATTCCAAAGAAACAGGGTTTATTAAATCTTTCTCAGCGAATAGTCCATTTTTCACATCTCTTCCTGTTAATTTTACTACAGATTTTGTTGACTCAGGCAATGTACATCTTATTCCAGAAGGAGAGATAGATATATATAATATGTTTGGTCAAAAGGTAAAAACAATAACTTTTAATCCCAATAACAATATAGTTTTACCTGTAGGTGTAAATCAAAGAATTTTCTCAAATACTTGGAATTCAAATTCTTTACTTTTTGGACAATATACTGCAAGATTATTTCTAACATATGGTTATAATAAGGTTACTACGGTTGAAGCAGATAGTACATTTTGGGTGGTTCCTTATTGGATTATAATAATAATTGTTCTTGTATTTATATTTATATTATGGCAAATCATCGCAAGATTGCTCAGGCGATTCTAATATTTTTATTAGTTTTTTTTCTATTTGGAGTTAAATCTTTATATGCAACATCCGTGACTGTTGAGGGGTATACTCCTCTACTTTCAAATTGGGCTAATTTGATTTCTTACCATAGTACTATAGAAATAATTCCTCAAAATATTATATACGGCAAAAAGGCAAAAGTCATAGTTACGATTTATTCTTATGGTAAAAAAAATCCTCTAATAGATCAGAGGGTTGTATTATCTTCCCCTCAAGAGAGCAAAAAACTAAAAATTTTTCAGCCACAGAAACCAACAAATAAATATGGGAAAACTGTAGGATATATAGAATCGGATTATAATCAATCTCAGGTATATACTATTCTTGCTCTAGATACAACCTATACAGAATATCCTATACTTATAAAGGAAAATGCCAATCTTAATTATGCACCAACGTCTAATTATCACTCATCCAATCCGCTGGGTTTTATCTCTAATGCAAATTCACTGATAATATTTATAAATATTGTGATATTTCTAATTTTGCTTATTTCAATAAATTATCTTGTTTTTATAAAAAAAATAAAGGATGAGGGAAAGTTCAAAAATACTATTAGGTTTATAAGGGATTACCTTATATTGTATATAATATCTATCCTCATAACAGTGTTTGATTATAATATTTTTAACCTTATAATAATTATACTTAGTGTTTTAATTTTAATTGAATATTTTCTATATATTTTATTGTAAAAACTTATATATAATGCTAAATTATATATATAAAATTAATACAATAAGTATATGATTCTAACCTATGCCCTAGCACTATTTATAATAGTACTTATTTTGCTTTTAATATTTATATTATTTTTTTTTAAAAAAGGTCTTAATAATAAATCCACACCTTCAGAGCGAAAAGTAATATCTGTGATTGATGATGCCAATAAGAAAGCAGAAGATATTTTAGATCAAGCGAAATTTTCTTCAGATAGAATAAACCAAATATATACTACTCTAAGTACGAAATTCGAAGAGGATATAAAAAAGCTTTATGAAGAGAAGTTAAAGCAGATAGAGAATAATATTAAAATAAAAGGTGATAGTATAGATAATATAAATACTCAATTTGTAAAGAATCTCGAAGAATCTGTTAATAATTTTAATACGAAATCAGATGATTTTAAAAAAATGTATGACAAGGCATTAGCTGATTTCGAAAGGTCTTTAAATTTGCTTTTTCAAGATATATCAGAAAGAACACAAAATAATCTTTCAAATTTTTCAAAAATGAACTTAGAGCTTTATGACAAAGATTTAGCTCAAATAGAGGAGAATACAACGAAGATAATATCCGATATGGTTGAACAAGAAAGAGCAAAATTCACATCGTTATCAGACCAGATAAAGGAAGAATCTCAAAAAATGAGGGAAGAGCTTGTAAATTCTCTAAATAAAGATGCCGCAGTTGTAGTATCAAGAGTTGTTAAAGAAGTACTAAATTTATCCTTAGATATGAATGACCAAGAAGAATATATTTTTGATACATTAAATAAACATATAGAAGAGATAAAAAATGGACTATAATCTACTTCAAAGAATAAATGATTATGAGGAATTAGAGATATTCTTGATATCTTTAAATAAATATTTAGAGGACCTCTATGAGTATTCATTAAAAGAGAAAAAAAATCTTAAATCTCAAGATATTGTTTCTACACTAAATCCTACATTGAAAGTTATAATAGAGTCTTTATATGGAGATGTTTTGACTGATGAGGGTAAAATGAAAGAAGTACAAATGAAGTTTTTAGATTTAAAAAATAGTATAAAGATTGTTACTTTGGTTTTTAATATAGAAGTGGATTCTGAATTTAAACTTAAATTAAAGGATTTCTTTTTGAAGAAAATTTCAAAAGATGTATTATTGAAATATAAAATAAATTCAGATATCGGTGGTGGGATTATTATACAAACGGACAAAAGTTATTTTGATTTTTCATTTGATTCAATACTTCGAGATAAGAGGGATAATATTGTTGATATAATAAATAATGCTAAAGTTTAAAGATCTTCTTCGTAGTGGAGTTACAATTGGAAAAGTTACATCTGTTAGTGGAATAACGTGTACAGTTAAGGGGCTTAAAAATTTAAAAGTTGGGGCTATACTTTTATTTGAATCTGACTCTATTGGTTTTGTTAAATCTATTAATGAGGAATTTGCACTAATTCTTATTCTTGAAGATAATGGTATGCTTCCCGGAGAGATAGTTCTGCTTTATAGAGATAGTCTTCAAATTCCTGTAGGGGATAATTTTCTAGGAAGAGTTATAAATATCCTAGGAGAACCACTAGATTCAATGAATATAGTTAAAGAAGAGCAGTACAGAGATATTTTTCATGAAGCTTATCCAATAATGAAAAGGGACGATATAAAGGAGCAAATAGAGACGGGTTTTATTCCAATTGATACACTCATTCCAATAGCCTTTGGTCAGAGAGAGGCTATATTAGGGGATAATAAGACGGGAAAAACTTCATTTGTGCTAGATTTAGTTAAAAATCAAAAAGACAAGGCAATAGTTGTATATGTAATTATAGGGAAGAAATCAGATGAAGTCCTATCAACTATATCTTATTTAAGAGAAACGGGTGCTATGGAGTATACTGTTGTAATTGTGGCTCCATCAACATCTCTTCCTGTCATATCATATCTTGCACCATATGCCGGTTGTGCCATGGCTGAATATTTTTGGGAGAAACAAAGGAATACTATTATTGTATATGATGATCTTTCAGAGCATGCTAAAAGTTACAGAGAGTTATCATTACTTTCAAATGTATCTCCGGGAAGAGATTCCTACCCTTCAGACATATTTGCTCAACATGCACATCTTCTTGAGAGAGCAGGAAGAATTAAAGACAATAAAGGTTCCTTAACAGCTCTTCCAATAGTATCTGTTAGCAATAATGATCTTACTGGATATATCGCAACTAATATAATATCTATAACAGATGGACAGATCTTTTTTGATAAAGATTTATTTTTGAAAGGTAACAGGCCTTCAATTAATACAAGAATATCAATATCTCGTATTGGAAAGAGAGTGCAAGATAAGTATATGCAAACCCTTGCAGACGATATTAATTTGGCATTGGTAAAATATACCCAGTCTGAGAGATTTTCACATTTTGGAACAAATCTTTCAGAAAGTTTACTGGAAGATTTATATATGGGAGAAAAGCTAAATACTTTATTTAACCAGAATATTGGAGAGACATATTCTTTATTTGAACAGAGGGTTTTGGCAACACTACTTTTATATTATAAACTTCCGAATTTTCATGAAGGGGATATAAACTATATAAAAGAAAGAGTTAAGGAAATTGGCTATATTAAAGATTTTACAAAAGATAATTTAAATGAGAGTTTAATTAAATATTTATTACCAAGGAATAAATAAATTATGGCAAGCATAAATGATATTAAAAAAAGTGTTTCAGCTATAAGTTCTTTAAAGGATCTTACCAGTGTTTTTGAGCAAGTAGCTTCAATAAAAATGAATCAAATAAGAAGTGAAGTAGTTGAAAGGAAAGCATTTTTCAATGATGTATGGGATGTTTACTCAAATCTAAAACTTATGAATAAAAGTTATAGGCAAGAACAAAAGGATAGATCTGCTCTAATTTTAATATGCTCAAGTTATGGATTAATAGGAGATATGAACAATAAAATCATAGAACTTGCAAAATCCGATATTACAGATAGATCTGATATATTTGTAATAGGAGAGAAGGGTAAAGATATATTACAAACTTTAGGCATAAGATTTTTCAAATCATATGATTTTGAAGATGATGTTAAGGAGGATTTTGTAAGAGAGGTTTTAGATGATATTAAAGATTATACAGATATAAAGGTTTATTATGAAGAATTTATTTCTGTATCAGAGCAAAACCCTAAAAAGATATTTTTGAATTTTAAAGACTATAGTCAAAAATTTAATAAAAAAGATTATAGTGAATATTTATTTGAACCTTCATTTAAAGAAATATTGGAGTACTTAGAATCGATAATGGTTAGTATGATGTTTACACAGATCTTGTATGAATCGCACCTTTCTCAATATGCTATTAGAATGGTTATGATGGGTGAGTCATCCCAAAAAGCTAGTGATATTTTATTAAGGGAGAGTCTGAAATTTAGTAAAGCAAAAAGAGAGTTATCAGATAGTAATATGAAAGTAATATTTACCAATTTTTTAAATAAACATGGAAACAGAATATAAAGGAAAAATAAAATCTATAGATGGAATAAAGGTAGTGGTGGAATTTAGAGACTACAAACCAAAAATAGGGAATATATTATATTCTCCTATATCTTCTGAAATAATTTTAGAGGTTTATGAATACATTAATGAAGATGAGAGCATATGTATAATTTTAAGAGGAGATACAAGTATATATTTAGGATCTGAGGTTTTGGATAGTGGGACATCTTTGTATATAAATATTTCGGAAAAATCTTTAGGTAGGATATATGGAGCATTAGGAAATACAATAGATTCTTTTTCCCCTATAGAAGATGGGGAGAAGTTTTATATTAAAAGGAAGCATTCTAATAATTTCAATTTTAATATAAAGACAGAAATAATAGAAACAGGAATAAAGGCTATAGATTTTCTTACTCCATTTAAGAAGGGTGGAAAAATAGGATTTATAGGTGGTGCTGGAGTAGGAAAGACAGTATTAGTAAATGAGCTTATTCATAATATAGCGAAATTTAGAGAAGGAATATCCATTTTTGCAGGTATTGGAGAGAGAACAAGGGAGGGGTATGAATTGTATAATACTCTCAAAGACAATGAAATATTAGATAAAACAGTACTTTTGTTTGCTCAGATGAATGAGAGTGCGGCTATAAGATCCAAATTGGGTCATACTGCAGCTACTGTAGGTGAGTATTTCAGAGACAAGCAAAAGAAAGATGTACTTTTATTCATAGATAATATATATAGATTTGTTCAGGCCAACAATGAGTTCTCTATGCTTATGGAACGGTTGCCATCAGAAGGTGGTTATCAGTCGTCACTCTCATCTGATCTCAAAGAATTAGAAGAAAGATTCGTAACAAATGAAAATGGTTCAATTACGTCAGTTCAAGCTGTATATGTTCCTGCAGATGATATCTCTGATCCTGCTATACAAGAGATATTAAATTTTCTCGATTCGTATATAATCTTATCTCGAGATATTGCAAAAATTGGTATATATCCTTCAATTGATATCACTAAATCTTCATCATCAGTTTTGAATCTTAAAAATGTTGGAGAAAGACATTATAAACTTGCTATAGAGACTCAAAGAATACTCCAAAAATATAATGAAATAGTAAATATTATAGAAATAATAGGGGAAGATGAATTATCTTCATCAGATAAGAATGATTATCATAGGGCACTAAGAATAAGAAGTTTTCTATCACAGCCATTTTTTGTTGTAGAGAATAGCACTAATAAATCTGGAGTATATGTTAAATTAGAGGATACCTTAGATGGCATAGAGAAAATAATAAATGGGGCATTTGATAATATTGATGAAACAGAGTTAAGATATATAGGGACTATAAAGGATATAAAAAAATAAAGTATGGAAGATAATCTTTTTTATGTAAAAATTTTGTCTCTTTCTGGTGAAATTTTCTCAGGGGAGGTGTATTCATTATCTGCTAAAAATTCAATGGGGAATTTTGATATACTAAAATATCATACTAACTTTATTACATTACTAGAGCCTGGTCAAATAAAATTTAGGATAAAAAATTTTAAAACATATTCAAAAGAAGATATAAAAAATGGATTTTTGATATTTGAAGATAATAAAGCCGAGGTTTTTATTAATTTCTAAAAAAGAGTTATTATATAACTTATAAGTATTCCAGCTATTACAATACCAATTGATATGGCAGCTACTTTATAAAAATTTCTTATTATTTCTGATTTATTCAGAGGATTTCTAGATGTGTTTTTTATTGTATTTCTGGCACTTCTTGCTATGATTGTCATAGCAAGAATAACTGATGCTATAAGTATAAATATTATTGAAACTAGTTGTGCAAGACTTAAGGTCTTTCTTATCTGAGGGTTTCCAATTGAATAGGCAAGAGGTGAAAAACTGTCTTCTCCAGTATTAACATTTATATAGTTTATATCTATCAATACAGGTAGTTTTTCTATATATGTTCCATCATATTTTTTTGCACTGTTGATATTGAAGTTTGAAAGAGCCTTACCAATGCTAACTCCCTTCCCTGCCAATTCCTCTCCTATTCCCGGTATATTTGAAGAAGTGATATAGTCTCCCTTTTGAATATTCCCATTTGAATTGGATACATAGGTATAAGCAATTCCTGATATTGCAATACTTACTTCTCCTGAGTAGGAGTTTTGGTTTGCTATTCCTGTAAATTGAGAGATATTATTATTGTTTGTGAGTCTTGCATAATTATTAATTACTGATATAAGCTCACCACTTTTTATATTTGCTTTGGTGTTATATTGAGAAGATACAGATTGGGCTGATATAGGATTTAAATGTGCTGTTAATATTAATAAAAATATTAGATTGGCAAAAAAAATGGTTAATTTAGCCTTAAGCTTGACAAAATCTGGCATAAGAATAATAATTTACTAAAGTTTAATTTATCAATATCAGTATTATGACTAATCTTTTTCATGATGTAAATCCAGGGGAAGAAGTCCCTAAAAAAATATTAATGGTTGTAGAAAATCCTTCAGGTTATAGAGGTAAGTTGGAATATAATAAAAAATTAGGGGCAATGTTTCTAGATAGAGTAAGTTATTCCGATTTAGTGTATCCTGTGGAGTATGGATTTATTCCTCAAAGTTGGAATAAATATGATAATGATCCAATGGACATAATGTGTTTATCCTCTGTTCAGACATATCCTTCAGTTTTAATAAGTGTAAGAGTTTTGGGGATGTTAAAAATGGAAGATACAGGAGAGCTTGATCATAAAATTTTTGGAGTACCAGAGGATGATCCAATTTATAATAGTGTCGATTCATTAGATGAGATTAATGAGCATGTCATAAAAAGGATAGAATTCTACTTTGAAAATTATAAAAAACTCATGAAAAATAAGGAAGTAAAAATATTGGGGTGGGAAGGAAAAGATGAGGCATATAGATTTATAGAAGAAACTATATTAGAATATCAAAAGAAGTTTAAAAAGGGGGGTGAGTAAACTTGAAAGATTCTAAAAATGTTCAAAAAGTATTCTTTTATCTAGGAGTAATATGTGTTATATTGGCAGCTTTAGGTGGATTATCTTATGGCTTAAGATTTTTACTTAAACCTAGTGATTGGATTTTAGTTGCAATAGTATTTATGTTGCTATCCTTGGATGCAAAGAGTGGTAGTACATTTATGAAATAAAGGTTTTTTATGAATAGTATTTTGAAAAATAGAAATATTTTATTGGTTCTTTTTGCAATAATTTTTCTATTTTTATTCTTCTTTGCTTTTGGATTTGGGATATATTCTGTTTTATTAGGAATTCTTTTTCTGATTTTCATAGTAACCTTTATTTTTATCTTAAATAGGTATTCTCAAGATATTAGAAAGGTTGAAGAATTAAACCAAAAACTATCTGAGAATGACTACGCTTTTTCTCCGGTTTTTTCAAGTAAGACTTTTATAGATCTTGGAAAGAATATAGATAATCTAAAAGGGAAAATATCTCTTTCTAAGCAAGATATATCTTCAATGGATAAAATGAAAGAAGATTTTATATATCTTGTATCTCATAATCTTAGAACTCCAATCGTAACATTATTCGGTTATTTAGATATCCTAAATTCCAGCAAAAATTTATCTGAAGATGATAAAAATATTTTACTCAGAATACATACATCATTAACAGATCTTAATAAGATAGTTGAACAAACATTATCTTTAGTTTACTTAGAATCTCCAGATTTTAAATTAAATATAGAAAGATTTAATTTAAATAGTTTTGTAAAAGATACAATAGAGGATTCTGCTAAAGGTAAGGATGTTTCTTTGGGGTTTTCTTTGTCTGATGATATAGGGGAAGTAGAGTCAGATAAAAGTATTATAGAAAAATCTATTGTAAATATAATTGATAATTCATTGAAATTTAATCATCAGGGTGGGCTGATATCTACTGCAACTTATAAAGAAGGTAATTTTTATGTTATAAAAATTTCAGATACGGGAATTGGAATATCTCAAAAAGATATAGAAGATATATTTAAACCTTTTGTAAGGAAAACTAGTGTTTTAGATTATAATTATGAGGGGCTTGGACTTGGACTTTATACTGTTAAAGTAGCATTAGATAAAATTAAAGGAGATATAAAAGTAAACTCTATTCCTAATAAAGGTTCTGATTTTTTGATATATATTCCCGAAAAAATTAGATAAAAAAGTTGTTGACTTTTGCTAAAAATTGTTTTAATCTATGGATAGATTAAATTTATAAAAAGATTATGAGTGAAGTTGTAACAAATTTTTCCAAGTATTCTGATAAAGATCCAAGTTCATTTGATAAAATGTCTGGATCTAATAATAAAATAATTGCAATAGTGGTAATTATAGTTGTTGTAGTAGTTATACTTTATTATATTTTCAGTACATATTTCTCTAGTGGATATTATAATTCTTTTATGTCAATGAGTGGGGCTTCTGGCTATCAAGCAGTAGTTTTAAATGATTCTAATTTAAATATATATTTTGGAAAAATTGTTGGAAGAACCTCAAGATCAATTTATTTAACAAATGTTTTTTATCTTAAAGCTAATAGTACTACAGGAAGTAAAAACTCTAGTTCTTCTCCTCAATACTCATTAGTTCATCTTACTCCTACATATTCTTATGGTGCTTTAGATGAAATGCAAATAAATGAGTCAAATGTTCTATTTGTAGAGAATTTATCTTCAAAATCTACGGTATATTCTGCAATTCTTAACTATTATAAAACTCATAAGAACTAAATATGAGAATAAAACATACTTTAGAAAATCCTCTAGATAGTAAATTAGAGGTCAATTGGTTTAAAGTCGTCTGGTTTGTAGGCTTTGCTGCGATAATTTTATCTTTAGGGCTTGTTATTGGGGCATCACTTGGGAGTCCATATCAACCGACATATATTACTCCTGCAGTAAAATCAGTGTCGTTTAACTCTTTTAGCCAAAATAAAAGTAAAGATGGAGTATTAAATTTAGGGTTAACGGGATCTAACCTTAATCAATATGGACCATATTCAACTATCAGTATATCTCTTTCAAGCGTAGAAGTTGAAAATTCTAAGAATCATTGGGTTGCAATTCCAGTAAAGAATAACTTGGTGGAGTTATCAAGCTATATTAGTACACCTAATCAAACTAATATATATTATTTATCAAAAGTTAATCTTCCTTATGGTAAATATCTAGGAATTAAGCTTTATTTTAGTGATGTAAATTTCACATTAAGTAATGGACAAAATATAAATATACCCCTATATAATACTCGGGTAAATATACCAAAAAAATTTGATATCATATCATCAAAAAATACATATATTGCACCGGTGTTTAACCTTGGAAGTATGGTAGAAAGTATTGGAGGAGAATATAGTTTTTCTCCTAATATATTGCAAACTAATCTAGATTATTAGGATCTGTTATCTACAGGTCCAAGCGTCAAGTCCACCTTCAGATATTTTTAGTGCCATAGCATATATTTGTGCCTGTGCATTCCATATACCTCCAGAACTATATATATTCCAAGATCCATAGAACGTAGATGGCATAAATTGTGCTATTCCTGATGCACCTGATGGGTTCTGGGCGTAAGGGTTATACCCACTCTCACATGCTATTATACTATTCATTAATGCAGCACTCACACCATATTTAGCCGAAGCAGCATTAATAATGCTTTGATATGAATTATTATTTGTACTTACAACTGCCGGAGCAATATAAGTATAACTTCTATATACCACAGTAGATGAACTTATATTTTCACTTACTGTTGGTAATTTTTTCACCCTTGTTGTTAAAACTATATTCTTACCTTTAAAATAACTTGCTACAACAGTACTATGAGGAATTTGATTCTTCGATAGGGCTGGTTTTGTAATTATTAATAAAGGAAAAATTAGGAAAGCAGTAACAAGCATTAAGCTTGCGGAAAGTTTTCCAATTGTATTCATTAAGTGTATTGTAATTTAATATTAGCTCTTAACAAAAAAAATCTTCTTTGTTAAGAAGAAATAATAAGCACAAGGGTTATTGTAACATTTAAATGTATCCTAAGTCAAGTAATATGGGTATGTTGGGGTAAAAATTAAATCATTATATCCTTAGAAAAGGTTGGAGAGAGGGGGTTTTTGTGTTTTTCAACACATAGTCCCCTCTCTCATGGGTTAATGGTTTTTAGCTTGCATCAGTCCTTTCCGCTCTGAAAGATCGTAGGTTTGACCTTCTTCTTGCAGCTTCTGCTTGGTGAATGATTATTGCTCTTAAGATTGCGAGCAAAATTACAGACACTACGCCTGAACTTATGATTCCTTCTCCAAAAGGAATACTTACGTTCAGTACGAGAACAGAGAAGAGTCCCATGATAGATATTATCGTAGAACCTCTCCTGATTACTTGTGGGTAATCTTGCCTTGTTGCAGTTGCAACTCCGATCAGTATAGCCACAACAGAGATGACTATTGAAGCATCTGTGATTGTGCTAATTGATGGGAGAGATTTTCCAGCTGTCTTGGCCCACAGATCAAATCCAAGATTGGTCAAGTACACCAAACCTAAGAGTCCAATTACTCTCTTAAGTTGTTCTTCCAGTTGTGAAGGATCTATTGGATTCCGCCTTCTTACCATTATCCCCTCCCGGAGATTGAGCCCAGTTATACTGGGGTTTACCATGCCAATTTGATTATATCAAATAATTGCAAATTTAGAAATACTATAGTCCTTATATGTAATTTGAAGATAAAATCTTTATTTTTTCTAATATGTCACTTGAGTTATTTTCAGAGGAAAGTTCTTTTTTGAGTTTTAATATTTCTTTTTTTATATATGTATTGTTTATTATTTTAATTATAGTATTAAGATCTTTTGTCATTTCTTCTATATTATTATCTTTTTCTATATACTCTTTATTAATATTTTTAAAAATCACCTCTTTTATTTTATTTATATTCTCTCCTTTAAAATCTGTTTCTAAAAGATAGTTGTATATTTTTTTTGTATTGCTTCCCCTCATGTATTCAGGTTTTATACTTCTTGTGCCTATATCCCTTAATTTCTTAGATTCAAGTATTAGATATAGAAAATAGATCTCACTACTAGGTATCTTAATCTTTTTTTGAAGCTTAATATTTGTCTTTCCTTTTCCTTTCTTTTGGAAATCTTTTATTGTTTCAAATGGTATATCTAAATTTTTAGATATTTCTGATATATAATAGCTTCTTTTTATCTCATTTGTAGCCATATTTATTAATGGAAGTAATTTTTTTATAACATCTATTTTGCCCTCATATTTTTCTATATCAGTATTTTTTATCTCATATTTTATTGAAAATGTTATGAATTCTTCTGCATTAATAATTTTATCTATGAATTTTGATTTTCCATATTTTCTTATAAATTCATCTATATCTTTACAATCATCAAGAGATATGACCTTAGAGATCAGGTCATTTTTTTCTGTTATCTCAATACTTCTTTGTAGTGCTTTGTATCCTGCAGAATCCATATCGAGAGCAAAATATACTTTATTGGTATATCTTTTAATTGTATCTATATGGTTTTGACTCAGAGCAGTTCCTTGTATTCCCACTATATTTTTAATTCCTACTTGATTTGCCTGTATAACATCGATATTTCCTTCTGTAATTATCACAAAATCTTTCTGAAGTATTTCTTTTTTAGCAATATTAATACCATAAAGTACCTCTGATTTTTTAAATACTTCCGTTTCTGGAGAATTTAAATATTTGGGCTTTACATCGTCTTTTATTACTCTTCCAATAAAGCCAATAGTATCCCCTTTAATATTTTTTATTGGAAACATTATTCTATTTCTAAATTTATCCCTTATTTTGTTATCTCTCATTGTAGATAACCCATAAGAGATTAATTTTTCCTTTGTTAGATTTTTGAGAAGTAACTTTTTAGTTATATGATCATTACTTTCTGAGTATCCAATTGAGAAATCTTTAATACTTTGTGCATTAATATTCCTTTTTTTAAGATATTCTATAGCTCCTTTATTATTGTTTAGATTTTTATAAAAAAAATCTTCTACAGCCTTATTTATTCTTAGAATTTCTTTATTATTAGAACCTTTATAGTTTGAGTTTTTTGTATCTATTTTTATGTGGGCCCTTTGAGCTAATTCTAAAATTGCATCATTAAAATCCAAATTATTCAATTTTTCAAAAAGTGTTATTACATCTCCACTCTCACCACAACCAAAGCAGTGAAATATTTGGAGCTCTTCATTTACTGAGAATGAGGGTGTTTTTTCCTGATGAAATGGGCAAAGTGCAAAATAGCTGTTTCCAGATCTTCTCAAATTTAGGTGCTCTCCTGCGATATCAATAATATTAAGATTCCTTTTAATATCGTCAATTTGACTTTTGTCTACCATAGTTTTATTATATCATAAAGCGTTAAGTGATTGAGATTTAACTTATCTGTTGCATACAGTTTTTTTGTCTGCTATAATCTTTTTGTTATTTTTAATATGAGTTCTAAAGATAAAACAGATTTTGATGGTATTGTTAAAGAGGCCTACCCAGATCTTTCTTTTAAAGTTCAACTTGATAGTGGAAGAGAAGTATTTGCTTACCTCTCGGGGAAAATGAAAATGCACTATATAAAGATACTTTTAGGGGATAGAGTTAAGGTGGAATTCTCTAAATATGATACTTCAAGAGGTAGAATAATTTATAGGTATTAATTTTATGAAGGTAAGATCTTCTGTAAAAAAAATTTGCAATAACTGTTATATCGTTAAGAGAAATGGTACAGTGTTTGTATATTGCAAAAGATCTCCTAAACATAAGCAAAGACAAGGATAATTATGGCAAATAGTCAAGTTAGAATTTCTGGAGTAGATGTTCCAGTAAACAAAAGAATAGAGGCAAGTTTAACTAGTATCTTTGGAATAGGTTTCTCTACCTCAAGGAAAATTTTAGATCTTGCTAGAGTTGATCCTTCAAAGAGAGCTTATGATTTGAGTGAAGATGAAATAGCAAGGATAAGATCTATTATTGAAAGAGGTGATTTTTTAGTAGAAGGAGATTTAAGGCAGAAAGTGTATCAGGATATCAAAAGATTGAGGGATATAAGATGTTATAGAGGAATAAGACATAGATTAGGTCTACCTGTAAGAGGTCAGATTACAAGGCATAATGCTCATACAAGAAAAGGAAAGCATATTGCTGTAGGAGGATTAAAAAAGAAGATAGAGAAGAAATAATAATATGGCAGATAAAAGTAAAGTAGTAAATAAAAATAAAACTATAAAGAAAGTAAAAAGAACAGTCTCTAAGGGAAAGGCTTATGTGGTTACTTCTTTTAATAATACTATAATAACGCTGACAGATTCTGAAGGTAATGCACTTTCATCTTCTTCAGCTGGAGTTGTAGGATTTAAAGGTGCTAAAAAATCAACCCCTTATGCTGCATCTAAAGTTGCAGAGGATGCTGCAAATAAATCACAAAAATATGGTTTATCTGAGGTAGATGTTTTTTTATCAGGACCAGGGACAGGAAGGCAGATGGCTGTAAAGAGTTTAAGAAATTCTGGTTTGAAAATTTTATCTTTATCTGATATAACTCCTATACCACATAACGGTTGTAGGCCTAAAAAGCAACCTAGAAATTAATTTATAAATATTATGGCAAAATATACTGAATCAAAATGTAAGCAATGTTTAAGAGAGCATCAAAAGCTTTATCTTAAGGGAGCTAAGTGTTATACACAAAAGTGTGTTTTTACTAAAAGGAATGGATCTTTACCTGGTTCTAATAGATATACATATAAAAGACAAACAGATTTTGCTGTTCAATTTAGAGAAAAGCAAAAAATTAAAAGAATTTATGGTATTTTAGAAAGACAGTTTAGAAGATATTATGAATTAGCTCAATCACAAAAAGGGGATACTGGATATAACCTTTTACAGATTTTGGAAAGAAGATTTGATAATGTTGTATATAGAATGGGGTATGCACCAAATAGGGCTACAGCAAGGCAGTTAGTAACTCATGGGCACTTCCTTATAAATGGTAAAAGTAATAATATACCATCATTACTTTTAAGAGAAAATGATGTAGTATCTGTGAAATTGAAAAGTCAGAAAAATGGTCATTTTGAAGAACCTCTTAAAGGTGTTGAGAAATCAATTCCAGAATGGGTAGAAGTTTCTAAAGATGGAGCTAAACTTATAAGTTTTCCAGAGAAGGAGTTCTTTGATCCTAGCTTACAGCCTAACTTAGTTGTTGAGCTATACTCAAGATAATTTTATATATTTTTATTATGATAGAATATAATTTGCAAAAAATAAAAACAATAGAAGAGAAAGACTTCTATGGAAAATTTTCTATTTCACCTTTAAATAAAGGATATGGTCAAACAGTAGGAAATACTCTAAGAAGGATACTTTTGTCTTCTCTTAAGGGTTCTGCTATTACTTCAGTCAAAATACAAGGAGTTGATCACGAATATGCATCAATGGATGGGGTTTTAGAAGATGTACTGGATATTATTTTAAATATTAAAGAATTAAAAATATATTCAAGATCGGATGAACCTCAAATTTTAAAGATTTCAGAAAAAGGAGAAAAGGTTGTAACAGCAAAAGACATAAAAGTTACTGATGCTGTAGAAATTCTTGATCCAGATCAAACTATTGTTACTCTCACAGATCCAAAAGCAAAATTTGAAGCAGAACTAAGGCTTGAAAGTGGATATGGGTATGTATTAGTTGATAATAAAAAGAGATCTACAGTAGGGGTTATTCCTATGGATTCAGATTTTTCTCCTGTTAAAATAGTAAACTTTGATGTTGTTAGTACTCGTGTTGGAGAAGATACTGATTTAGATGAGTGTATAATTGAAATATATACAAAATCGATAAAACCAATATTAGCTTTAAAGAATGCTTTAATAGAAGCATGTAATGTATTTAATAATTTAAATGAGCAAATCATTTTGAGTGAAGAGAAAAAAACAAAAAAAACTCAAAAAAAAGAAGTGAAAGATACTAAAAAAGATGAGACATCTAAAAAAAGTAAAAAAACTAAATAAGGTAAAATCTCATAGAGATTTAATGCTAAAAAATTTAGCAGCCAGTGTTATTCAGTATGAAGAGGTAAAAACAACTGAAGCTAAGGCTAAAGCTGTATCTTCTCTTATAGATAGAATAATAACTGTTGGGAAAGCAAAAGATCTTGCAGCAAGGAGAAGATTATATGAACTTTTGCCAACAAAGCTTGCTGCTAATAAGGTGCTAGATGTTTTATCAGATAGATATAAAGATAGAACGTCAGGATTTACCAGTATAGTACATATTGGATTTAGAAGAGGAGATAATTCTAAGATGGTGAAGGTTAAATTAGTAGAGTAAGTTTTATGTTTAAAACAAGATTTTTATCAAATAGTGAAATAAAGAGAAATTGGTATATTATAGATGCTAAAGGGAAGAATTTAGGTAAATTATCTACTGAAATATCAAAAATACTTATGGGAAAACATAAAAGTGAATATTCATCTAATAATGTTTTTTCAGATCACGTGGTTGTTATAAATACTAAATATTTAAATATTACAGATAAAAAGAAGCAAGAAAAAGTATACTATACGCATTCTGGCTATCCTGGTGGTTTGACTTCTAAAAAATTAGACAAGGTTTTTGAAAATAATCCAGAATTTGTTTTAAAAAGTTCAATATTTGGTATGTTGCCTAAAAATAAACTGAGAGATAAGATGATAAAGTATTTGCATGTTTATCCTGAAGATAATCATGAATATACAAATGTGAAATTTATAAATGTATAAAAATGGATAAAAAAGTAAAAAAAACTACAGAAAAGAAAAATAAGTATTATTACTCAAAAGGAACAAATAAAACATCAGTTTCAACAGCTCGAGTTTATTTGGGAAAAGGTGAAAGCACTATAAATGGAAAGCCTTTTAAAGATTTTATCGATTTATATTCAAAGTCTATCATAGAGAAACCTTTTATTCTAACCGGAACAAAGGAATCAGCCTACTTTACTGTAAAATCTTCAGGAGGAGGAATATATTCACAAGTAAAGGCTAGTGTATTAGCTTTGTCTAGAGCTATATCCAAAATTGATGAATCATATAAGTCTACACTTTCAAAGAATGGACTTCTTAAGAGAGATCCTAGAATGGTTGAAAGAAAGAAGTATTACAGAGTAAAAGCAAGAAAGTCCCCACAATTCTCAAAACGTTAATTTTCCAGATATTTGACATCAACTACTTATTCGTATATAATTACCCGTTTATTTGGTTGTGAAATAAATAATAATTATGTTAGAAGAAGAAGTAAAGAAAACAGAAAACACTGGAAATCTAATAATAAGGGAGATATCAGATGTGTTGCCTTTAGAGCTTTCTGGAATGATATTATGAATAAATCCTTAGTTATACAAGAAAAATATGGAGGGGTATTAGTTACATATACTTTCCAAGATAAGAAGGATAAGAATATTATTCATCAAATTAATTACCTCATTCCTAAAAGAAGAGAGAATGGTACATTTTTAAATGATGAGATAACTGATGTTTTAATTGGTAAAAATACATTAATTATATCTTTCACTGAAAGCAAGATATCAGAATATATAAAAATCCTTGGAGAGGAATCAAATATTGAGTTTTCTAAAATGAAAAAAGTTAACAATGAAGACATGATATTTTTGGAGAATCTGATGGGAAAATATAGAAATGATATATATGATAAAAAGATACAATTAAAAGAATATTTAAAAGAATTAGAAGAACTTTCACATAATGGAGATATTTATTCTTTTGATAGAGCGGTTAATAATATGAAAAAATCAGGAATTAGAATTAAAAGAGAATACATAAGTGTTCTTAGGGAGAGATGTTATAAATTAAGATAAAAGTTATTATATTCTCTTTATCATAATAATTTGTGAAACAGTACTTTTTTTATAAATAATATTATTATCCCTTTTTTCGACCTTTGTAAATCCTAATTTTTTATAAAGGTTTATTGCAATTCTATTATTCTCTCTTACACTTAAATATATACTTTTAGTGTCCAGGTTCTTTGTAACCTTTATTGCAGATAATATTAACTCCTTACCAAGACCCTTATTTCTATGGTCTTTATGTATAAAAATTTCTAAATCTCCTTTGTGATTTGTATCTCTTAATATAGTAATATATCCTATGACTTTGTTTTCAAATAAAGCACAAAGAAGTACTGAATCTCCATCTTCAACCATTTTCATAATGTCTGTTAAGCTTTCACTTTCTTTTTTTAGTGAAAATATTTTTTTTATTTCAAAAAAATCTTCTGATTTTGAGACATGATTTCTTAAAAATTCTGAGAATTTAAATAATACTTGCCAATCAAGGCTTTTAATTATTATACTTTGGCCTTTTTTATTTCTGAATATTCTTATATAACTTGTTTCCATATTTTTACTTCAAAATATCTTTCCTTTTTGTCTCATATTCTTCTTTATCAATCTCTTTTCTCTTATATCTTTTTTCAAGAGTCTTTAAAGCTTTCTCTTTTATATATTTGTCTCTGGGTATTATTATCCAAGCAAGGATGAAAAGTATAATGTATATTATTATAAATAGTAGCAGCAAATAGATTATCATGTATATGATAAGATCTAGATATGCAAAAAAGTTACCTTTTATAAGGTCAGGCAGTATATTTATCATTCTTTTTTCTTAAGTACTCTCTTTGAGATATTTTTCCTTTTGCATAAAGTTCATGAATGTTATCCTCCTCTTTTGGGTGTGTAAATCTTATTTTTTTGTGCAAATGCTCGGAAGAGGTAAGTGTGTAAGTTACAATAAAAACAACGAACATGATTATAATTGCAGTTGTTATAACTGAGAATATAATTACAATTATTTTCAGAATTAAGTATAATATTAACACTTTAACTAAACTGTACATGAATAAGGAAAAATTTTCAATAATTATATCTAGGATATACGATTTTTACATAATAGCTCCATTAATATCTATACTTTTAATAGTAAGATATAGGCTAAAATTTAATTTTTTTGATGTATTTTTACTTATAATTGTGCCTTTAATATTTTTTCTTTTATTCTTAATATTTGAAATTTATAAAAAAGGTATTGATAAAATAGATTTTGATATAGAAGATAGTAAAAACAAAAGGTTGATATTAATTTTTATAATAAGTTTCTGGTCTTTTCTAGTCTTTTTAATACTTTATTTCCAACACTATAATTATAGTCTATTAATGTTTATTTTAATGTTTTCTATAATAATATTTATAGCCTTTTTGATAACGTTTTTTTGGAAAATTAGTTTCCATGCAATAATGTCGACATCTCTTTTTGTTGTATCTTTAGCATTTTCAAACTTAGTTTTGTCTATAATTCTTTTTCTTTTGATTCCTGTAGTTTGTTTCGCAAGATATACTCTTAAAAAACATACAATTTCTCAGCTAATTGGAGGATTTTCTCTTGTAATAATAGTTTTTATAATATTTCATATATACTCTTGACAAATTTTTTTCAAAGTTATAACATTTGAATATGTATTCAAATGTTCGTATTGATGAATTAAAAAAAGAATTAAAGGATAATGAGAAAATATCTACATGTGCAAGGGAATGTAATGTCTTTGGAGATATTACAACTTTAAAAATTTGCTATGTTCTTAGGCATTACCCTAAAATGTCAGTTTCTGATATAGCCATAATTGTTGAAAGTAGCATCTCAAATGTTTCTCATATGCTTTCAAAATTAAAAAAAATGGATATAGTTAGTTATAAAAAAGTATCTAAACAAAATCTCTATTCTATTAAGGATAAAAAGTTTGCTAAATTTATTGATTTCTTATTTCTAGACTATGAAAAGTAATAATTTATACAAATGGATTATTGTAATAGCTATAATTTTAGCTGTAGGTATAATCGCTTTTGCCAAATTAGAGACAACGTCTTCTTCTAATTCTTCTAATAATACTCAAAATAAAACCTTGACCAGTAATAATGTAAAGACCAATACAATATCATTTATTAATCAAAATAATCAGACTGTAAATATAGGTGGAAGATCAAATAATACAGAAGTTGTATTTACGATGGAAGCAGGATGTGCAGATTGTGCTGTACTTTCAGAAAGCCTTTCTCAAATTTCTAAAGAGTATAGCAATGTCAAATTTTATGGAGTAGATATTAATAGTTTAGATACATATAAAGAACTAATCCCCTGGGTTAACTCTATTAACCATAATGTTGGAGATGTATCCTATGTAATATCTAAAAATTCAAAATTTCTAGAAGATTATAAGGTTACCTCTCTTGACACAGTCTATATTATTAATAAGAATGGTTATCTTATATATAGTAAAGTTTTACCATCTACAAATTCTATAAAATCAGTTTTATCAAGTACCTCTTGATATGTACATATTAATATCAATAGCATTCACTGCAGGTATTTTATCTTTCTTATCTCCTTGTTCTGTAGGTATGATACCAGCATATGTGGGTTTTTATATATCTAATAATGAGGATAGATCTTTTAAAAAGATATATTTAGGTGTTTTAAAAGGATTTGTTCTTGCTCTTGGTTTTTCAACCATATTTATATTATTTGCTATATTCATAATCGCATTTGGAGATATAGTTATAAATATAGTCCCTTGGATAGTTATTATTATAGGAGTGATAATAATTGTAATGGGAGTATTATCTCTATTAAACAAGGGAGTCAATTTGAATATATTTCACAAAATTGAATCAAGTTTAGAAAATAAAGCTAAAAATAGAAATGGTATCTTAAAAGTTTATTTATTTGGAATACTTTATGGATTAGCATCTTTAGGCTGCTCATTTCCTCTATTTATATCTACTGTGCTTTCAACATTTATAGATAAAAATTATCTCAACACAGTTTTTGTCGCAGGTGCATATCTTTTTGGTATATTTATTGTATCAATAATTTTATCCTCAATACTATCGGTTTCCAACACATTTATACAGGATAGATTTTTTAAATATAGACAATATATTAATAAAATAGCAGGAATAATTATGATTATAGCAGGTATATATATAATATATTACCAAGCTAGTGCTTATTTT
>JAJYWX010000028.1:0-11571 GCA_021791275.1 bacterium
GATAAAGCTAGAAATCTTAAATTAGATGTAAATTCTTATTTAGATAATAACAATACACTGCCTTTCTTTCAGGCCATTGGAGATGGTATTGATACCGGTAAAAGACCCTCTAATGTTTCAGATTTAATGATAGTAGCCAATATTTAATTGGAAAGAATTTTAAAAAGTGATATATTGAATTTGTATGCCCAGTGATATTAGTGATAAAAAAGTAAAGTTTTTAGAAGAAAAAGCTTTAGAAATAAGGGAACTTATTATTGAAATGCTTCTAAATGCGGGCTCCGGACACTCAGCTGGACCTCTTGGGATGGCAGATGTTTTCTCTTCCCTATATTTTCACACATTAAATCATATTCCATCAAAACCTGATTGGGAAGAGAGGGATAGGTTGGTTCTTTCAAATGGACACATATGTCCAGTAAGATATGCTGCAATGGCATTATCTGGATATTTCCCACTATCAGAGCTAAAGACTCTAAGACAATTAGGGTCTAGACTCCAAGGTCATCCACATAGAACATCACTACCTGGACTCGAGACAACATCCGGGCCTCTAGGAGAAGGAGTGTCTCAGGCCATAGGAATAGCGTTAGCAGGGAAAATGAATAAAAAAGATTATCATGTTTATGTTGTAACAGGGGATGGGGAGCATGATGAAGGTAATATTTGGGAATCAGTTATGATGGGAGCAAGATATAAGCTGGATAATCTTACAGTTATAATAGATAGAAATAATATCCAAATTGATGGATTTACTGAGGATGTTATGCCTCTTGAATCTTTAAAAAATAAGTATGAGTCTTTTGGATGGCATGCAGAAGATATAGATGGGAATAATATTAGGGAAATAGTTCTTACTCTAGATAAGGTTAAGACTATACATGAGATGCCATCTGTAATTATTGCAAGGACGATACCTGGGAAAGGAGTTCATTTTATGGAAAATAATTATTATTGGCACGGAAATCCTCCTAATAAAGAACAAGCTAAAATGGCAATGAAAGATCTAAGGACTTTGAAAAATAAAATCGAAAGTGAATATTAATCATGATTAACAAAGATTTACAACTTAACGAATTTTTATTTTCTTCTGGTGTTACAAATATAGCCACAAGAGATGGATATGGAGAGGGATTATTATCCTTAGCACAAGAGAATGAAAATATAGTTGTACTGACTGCTGATTTAGCTGAATCTACAAGAGTAGATAAATTTGAAGAAAAATATCCAGATAGATTTTTTGAATGTGGAATATCAGAGCAAAATATGGTAGCAGTAGCAGCCGGGTTAGGTGTTACTGGAAAAAGAGTATTTACCTCTTCTTATGCAACTTTTTCACCAGGGAAAAATTGGGAAACTATAAGGACTACGGTTTGCTATAACGACTCTGATGTTAAAATCGCAGGACACCACGCAGGAATCATGACTGCTCAAGATGGGGCAACACACCAGGCTACAGAAGATATTGCACTCGTAAGGTGTCTTCCGAACATGAAAGTTTTTGTGCCAGCGGATTATTTCGAAGCTATTAGAATAACTGAATATGTAGGCAAAATTTATGGCCCCGCCTATATTAGATTTTCAAGAGAAAAAACCCCAGTAATAACTACAGAAAAAACACCATTTGAGCCTGGTGAAAATTTTTCTTATTGGGTTTCAGATAAGCCAGAATGTATAATATTTGCTACCGGATATCTTCTATATTTCTCACTTCTAGCAGCAAAAAAGCTTAAAGAAGAGGGAATAGAAGTAGAGGTTGTTAATGTCTCTTCGATAAAACCAATAAATGAGGAAAATATTGTAAATAAAGTGAAAGATGTAAGAAAAGTTGTAACAGTCGAGGATCATCAGGTCGCAGGGGGGATGGGATCAATGATTTCAGAAATACTATCAAAAGAGTGTCCAAGCCAAATATCTTTTATGGGGCTTCAAGATAGGTTTGGAGAATCCGGTAAATCATTTGAACTCGTTTCAAAATTCGGGCTAGATGATGTAGGTATAAAAAATACAGTTTTAAATTTATTAAAAAAATAATTATGGATTATAAAGAAGATTTAATAAAGGAAATACAAAAAAGAATAAAAGGGGAGGTTTCTGTGGATGAAGAAGTTTTGGAATTTCACAGTAGAGATACAAGTATATTTAAAAGAAGACCAGAGTTGGTTGTTTTCCCTCATACCATAGAAGATATTCAAGAGCTAGTATTAATAGTAAATGAGTTTAAAAGTAAAATTGAAAATTTGTCTATTACTGCTAGATCTGGAGGTACATGTATGTCTGGAGGAACAATAACTGATTCGATTGCATTAGATATGAAATATTTCGATAAATTAAAGAAATTTTCTAAAGAGGAGATGTCTGCAATTGTTGAGCCTGGACTTTATTATAGGGATTTCGAGAAGGTAGCAGATCAAAATGATGTTGTATATCCATCTTATCCTGCATCTAAAACCATCTGTGCATGGGGAGGGATAATAAATAACAATTCTGGAGGTGAAAAATCTCTTAATTACGGAAAAACTCAGAATCATGTTTTAGAAATTAATATGATTCTAAGAGACGGGAAACTACATAATTTCAAAAAACTCTCTCAAGAGGAGCTGAATAAGAAAATGAAAGGAAACGATTTTGAGGCAGAAATTTATAAGAAAACATTTGATTTATTCTCAAAAAATGATGATCTTATAAAAAAATCTAAACCAAATGTATCTAAAAATTCATCAGGCTACAATATTTGGAATGTATGGAATAAAGAGGAAAAAACTTTTAATCTCTCACAAGTATTTATAGGTGCACAAGGCACATTTGGAGTCATGACTGATGCAAAAGTTAAGTTTATAAATAAAAAGAAATACGAAGGTATGCTTGTAGTTTTCATGGATAGTTTTGATAATCTACCTCAAATTATAAATGATGTTCTAAAGTACAAACCTGAAAGTTTCGAATCTTTTGACAATTACACTTTTAAACTGGCATTAAAATTCTTCTTTGCATTCTCAAAACTACTGGGGTCAAATGTATTCAAGATGCCAATAGAGTTTTTTCCTGAATTTATGCTGGTTCTCAGGAACGGGATGCCTAAATTAATTCTTTTGGTAGAGTTTAATGAAGATGATAAAGATTTGATAGATAAAAATATAGAGAATTTAAAAAATGATTTAAAAAAGTATAAAAATTTATATATGAGGCAATCAAAAACTGATAAAGATATAGAAAAATACTTTGCAATTAGAAGAGAAAGCTTTAATCTTTTAAGACAAAGAATAAAAAACCTTAAATCAGCTGCCTTTATAGATGATATTATAGTAAGGCCAGAAAATTTACCTGATTTTTTGCCTAAAATATATGAAATTCTAGATGCAGAGAAACTACTATATACAGTTGCAGGACATATGGGGGATGGGAATTTTCATATAATCCCTCTTATGGATTTAAGGAAAAAAGAGGAAAGAGATAAAATATTTAGAATTGCAGATAAGGTTTATGATTTGGTACTTTCATACAAAGGTGTCATTACAGCAGAACATAATGATGGGCTTATACGTAGTCCATATCTTTTACAAGAGTATGGAGAAGATATATATAATATCTTTTCCCAGCTGAAAGATATATTTGATCCGGATAGAATTTTTAATCCAGATAAAAAAATCGGAGTCACTAAGGAATTTGCAAATTCACTAATATCTGAAGATTGAAAATATTTTAATTAAGGTTTAAAATGTACACCTTATTTTAAAATACTATGGGAAAAGAGGTTTTTAGTGATCCATTTAAAGGAGAGTTTGATCCTAATCTTAAGGGGGAAGTAGAAGATTATGTTGAAACTGTATTTACGGCTGTAATGAGTCCTGATAGATATAGTGCTATTAGAATTTTGGAGAATAGAGGATATAGAATACTTGATTATTTCTCTGGAATAGAAGGATCTTTAGCAAGATACAGAGAACTATTATCTGGTATAGGTACTAATATATTCGATAATATTAGTATGGAAAGATTTATCTCCATAAAAAGCTTATTGGATAGCAATCCTAAGCTTGAGTTATATTTAAAGTTTGAAAATTTGACAGATTTTTTATTCTCTCACTCAGATAGGAAAGAGGATATTCCGTTGGATTGTCTGGATTTTATAAAAAATAGAATGAGGTCGGGGTTATTCTCTATATCTGTACTTGATCCTACCTATTTTGAATATCATAAAGGTAAGGGGAAAAGTGTAGATACAGATGAGGGTGGGAAAGACGTAAAAGATTCCACAAAAAGATATTTCTCTTCTGGATTAAATATTTTTGTATCATTAGATATAACAAGGGAAGAAAGGGCTGAAGTTGTTGAACAAGAGAAAATGAGGATTATGCAAAAGGCTATGGAAGGCATTTTAGAAAGATTTTCACCAAGTCGTGTCGTAGATTTATATCTCAGAATGAAATCTGAAAATCCAAAAGATTTTTATTTAGATGTATGTCTTAGTAATTATCTAAATTCTATGACGAAAAAAGATGTATTAAGATTTTTAATGTCTGATAATGATATATTGGGTTTGATTGATTTTGAAAATTTATATAGAGATTTTATGGCACTTAGAAACCCTAAAAGTATTTATTCAATAGATCCAAAATCTGAATATTACAATAGGATACAAGTTTTAATTAGTAGGGCAAAGAGAACGGTAAGAAAAACCAAAGATTTTCTATACAGGCATTATTATTCATCACTTTTAGTTGAATCTGAGTTTAATCGTTTTTCTGAAAAGACAGCATCAATATATGAGCAATATTTTGAATTTTTAAGAGTAAAGCTTGAAAAATGTGGTTTAGAAGATAGAAATATATCAAAATTTGCAGGGCTTCTAGTGAAAATAAAAAAAGAGAATTATGGTGTATTTTTACATATAAGAGATCATCTTCAAACTAGCTTTATATCTCTATTTGAGAATCCTCACAAGAAGGGAGAAATTAAAAAGTATAAATATCTTTCTTTAATTTTGCCTATAATACCAAAATAGATGTCTTTTAATATTTTTTAATTGAATGTATAGTCTTTATATATAGAAGATGTATACTATTAAAAAATTAAATTTAAATAGAAAGAAGCTGGGGCTTTTTGCAGCTATACTCTTTTCCATAGGTTCCATATTAGGAGGAGGTATATTCTCTCTTACAGGAATTATAATTAAAATATCAGGATATTATTCAATATTGGGTCTTTTCGTTGCTTTTTTAATAATCCTTATTTCAGCTTTTTCATATTCTCGTTTAGTTTCTTTTTATCCATATGATGGAGGAGGCTATCTCTTTGCAAAAGAAATTTTAGGAAATTTCTGGGGATTTATTTCAGGATGGGGGGTATATATAAGTGCCTGTATTTTTATAGCTTTTGTATTACACGTGTTTGGCCTTTATTTTTCTGAATTTTTTCTTAATTCAATTATACCTCAAATATATTTATCCCTATTGGCTTTTTTAATTCTCATTGTACTAGCTTTTTTAAATTTTTCTGAATCTGGTTGGTTTGAAGGAGGCTTAGTTATTATTAATATATTAATAATTCTCATATTTATACTCTTGGGTATAGTTTTCTATCATGCAGGGTTCATAGAGAAATTAAAGTATAACCACTCAAGTGATATTATCGCAGCTATAGGCGTAATTTTCGTTTCTTTTATGGGATTTCAATCCCTTGCGAATATATCTCAAGAAGTAAAAAATCCTCAAAAAGTTATTCCTAAAGCCATAGTAATATCACTTTCATTTGTCCTTATAATATATATTCTTTTAACTGTAGTAGTATTATCTACTCTAAATAGTGGTTTTGGGGTTTCTTCTGTAGTCTTTTCTGCAAAAAAAGTATTAGGCAATTTCTTTTTACTTATACCTTTTGCTGCAGTAGTATCGACACTTTCTGCTGCCAATTCAAATATAATAGCTGCTCAAAAGACCATACAATATATGGCTAAAGAGAAACAGATATCCAACAAATTTTCAAGGGAGAATAAAAAAGGAGTTCCATTTGTAGCTTTAATTTTCTTAAGTATTGTTGTTATACTATTTTTAATTTTTACTAATATAGTATTTTTGGTTCAAGTGGCATCATTTCTTGTGATGTTTTTATTTATATTAATCAATATTTCATCTTTTATCCTTAGTATTAGAAAAAATAGAGGGGATCTTAAGATTATAGAATTGCTTCCTCTGTTAGGGGTAGTATTTACTATTTTTGTAGCTTTTTATCTGCCCTTACTTGCCTTTGAAGTGGCTTTAATATTACTTTTTATAGGTGTAATGTATTATGAATTAGAAAAAAGGAGTATAATGCACTCTATTGTTAATTTTTTGAGAATTAAAAATGCTAGATGATATAAGAAAGATACCTAAAGATAGATTTCCCCATCATATATTTATTATTCCAGATGGGAATGGTAGGTGGGCAAAAATGAACAAAAAACCTGTGTCATATGGACACCAGAAGGGTGACGAGGTAATGGAAAAAATTTTAAGAGATTTATCTGTGTTAGATAATTTAGATATAGTAACTGTTTGGGGGTTTTCCTCAGATAATTGGAAAAGGAGTAATCATGAAGTAAATTTTTTAATGAGATTATTTGATAAAACAATAAAGGATCTAAAAGAGGAGTTTTTATCTAAAGATATTAGATTTATACATATTGGAAGAAAGGATAGATTACCAAGGTATTTAAAAGAGTCTATAGATAAAGTTGAAAAAATAACGTATAATAACAAAGGAAAAATAATATGCTTGGCAATAGACTTTGGTGGAGATGATCAGGATTTGAGAATTATAAATAGAATTATAGAGATGAAACTGAAAGATAAAATAGATTTATCTTTCATGTATAAGCTAAGAGATGGTGAAGGTCTTATTCCTCCTGCAGATTTAATAATTAGGACTTCAGGAGAAATGAGAACTTCAGATGTAGGATGGCTCAACGGTGCACCAACCGAGCTTTGCTTCATTAATAAGTTTTTTCCAGATATATCTTCAGAGGATGTATATTCTGCTATAATCGATTTTTCTCAAAGAGAAAGAAGGTTTGGAAGCAGAAAATAGTTTATTTTATATGTTAATTTAGTTTATGGATAAAAAATTAAGAGTAATCCCTTTAGGGGGTGTTGAAGAAGTAGGTATTAATTCTACTATAATAGAAAATGGTTCAGATATTTTAGTTATTGATTTTGGGTTGGGTTTTCCTGAGGATGATTTCTTTGGGATTGATTTAATAATCCCCAATTTTGAATATTTAAAAAATAATAGAGAAAAGATTAGAGGTTTTGTGATAACTCATGGGCATCTTGATCATATCGGTGGACTCCCATATGTTTTGGAAGATTTGGGTTTTCCTCCAGTATATGGAGCTAAAATGACCTTAGAGATAATAAAAGATAAGTTATCTGAAGTGTCTTTTGCTTTGAAAAAAAAGGCAAATCTTATTGAATTTTCGCCAGATGATCATATCTCATTGGGGAGATTTAAAGTGTCTTTTTTCAGAGTTAATCACAATATTCCCGATTCTGTTGGTATTGTTGTAGGAACTGATTTTGGGAATATTATACATACAGGAGATTTTAAATTTGATAATACTCCTTTTCAAGAGCCAGTAACGGAATATGAAAAAATTGTGAAAGTTTCCCAAGAAGGAGTTCTATTGGCTATGTCAGATAGTACAAATGCAACTAAAACTGGTATGTCTGTATCTGAAAGTGGAATCACACCAATACTTGAGAATATATTTATAAAGTCCGAAGGTAGAATTGTAGCAGCGACTTTTTCTTCCCTACTTACAAGGGTCAATCAACTTATATCTTTAGCTCATAAATATGGTAGGAAAGTTGCTATATCTGGGATATCAATGGAAAAGACAGTGAATATAGCAAAGAGATTGGGATATTTAAAGGTTCCTGAGGGTATATTTATAAGGGTAGAGGAAGTATCAAAATATAAAGATAATGAAATTTTAATAATCACTACTGGTGCTCAAGGTGAAGAAAATGCAGGGTTGATGAAGATGGTAACGGGAGAACATGCACACATTACTATAAATGCAAATGACACAGTGGTTCTATCATCCTCTGTGATACCTTCAAATGCAATGCTTATACAAAACTTGTTAGATTCAATTGTTGCATCAGGAGCTCATGTAATACATCAAAGTATTATGGATGTTCATGCTGGAGGTCACGCTCATCAAGAGGATCATAAATTATTTTTAAACTTAGTAAAACCTAAATATTTCATGCCAATAGAAGGGTATCAATCCTTCTTGGATGCACATATACAAACTGCCAAAACTGTTGGTATAAAGGATAATCAAATCTTGATGCCTAAAAATGGTCTAACTTTTGAATATCAAGAAGGGAGAGGCTTTATTAGAGGAGAGAGAATTAAACATACTCCTATAAGAATATCCGATAATTCAATGTGGGATGTTGGAAATAAAGTTATAAAAGAAAGGGAGCAACTCTCAGAAAATGGAGTTTTGTTGATTGTTCTAAATTCGGATTCTTCATTTAAGCTAAGAAAATCACCATATGTTATATCAAGGGGATTTATAGTATCTTCTAAAAATCTAAAGTTAATATCTCATACAGAAGCGTTTGTTGATAATTTATTTAAAGAGAAAATAGAAAATAAAATGAAGGATGCATCAGAAGTAAAGAGTTTTGTCATAGCAGAAATTGAATCTGAATTAAAAGATAGATTCAAGAAGGAACCTTTAGTTTTGGTCGTTTTAAATAATGGTAAATAATACCTCCAAGATAGTAAGAAAGGAGATTCTGAGTAATAAATATATACTTTTCAAATTAGATGTTGGAAAAGAATTTAAATATATTCCAGGTCAATATCTAATTTTTATATTTGAAAATAACCTCAGAAGATCATATTCTATAGCCTCATGTAAAGATGGCATTTTAGATATTTGCATAAAAATAGATGAGGGTTTAGGAGCGCAACTTTCATTGAAATTAAATGAAGGAGACACTATTAATTTCATTGGTCCTGTTGGTACTTTTAATCTCCATGAAGATTCAAAGTCTAAAATATTTATTGCAACAGGGGTAGGGATTACTCCCATAAGATCAATGATAGAATATATTCAAGATAAAGAATCAAACTTTAAGTTATTTTGGGGTGTAAGAAATAAGGATGATTTTATTTTTGATTTCTCATATCTTGGAAATAAATATATTCAAGTTGTCTCAGGTAAGGATGAAACTTTTGAAAGGAAAGGCCATGTAAATGAGTACCTTTTAGACAATTTAGAGGATAAAAATGTATCATTTTATATCTGCGGTAATTCTTTTATTGTTACGGATATAAAAAGGTATATAATTGAAAATATGGATTTTGTAACTCCCGAATATATATATACTGAGAAATTTTAATCTATGTCAGGAAAAAGTATAAAGGAAAAAGTTAAAAATATAATGGAAGTTTCAAATATGAGCTATTCTGAACTTTCATCTAGAACTGGAATAAGTAAAAGAGAACTAGAAGATATGGTGGAAAATGATAATATCTCATCATATGCTCTTTTTGCAATTTCTCAAGCATTAAATACATCAATTCTGTCATTTCATTCAAGTTATAAGGATATATTCTCAGATATGATAGAGTCTTGGAAGTATAATGAGAAGACTTCTCCTTATTCTAATATCCCATTAGTTGAAAATATATATCCAGACAATCTTTTATCAACACTTTATACATCTAAGACATCAATACTAGTTCCTTTTAATTGTATAAAATATTACGATTCCATTTTAGCTGTAAGGTTGAAAAAATTAAATCTGAAGGATTGTAATATATTTAAAGAATCTATAATAATAGTAAATTTTTTTGTTATTAGATACAAAAATGGTGACTTAGTACTATTCTATGATAAAGATTCTAACTTTTATTTGAGGCAGTATTGGGATGGAAAATTAGTCTCTTCTAATGAAGAAAATACTTCAATAGATGAGAAAAAAGTAAAACTTTTTGGAAAGGTAATGTATTTTCAATTAGATGAGTTAATAATGTTGTGATATTTATGATACAATTAAGGTACTATGCCTTGTGGGTCAGAAATAACAAACTCTGAAAAAGGCTTTTCGATTGAGAGTATAAGATTAGCCCAGTCCCGTATTGAGGAAGTAAAATCTAGGATTAGAAGAAAGCTTGACAAGAGCAGTGGTGAGTTTATTTCTCCAAAAGCACTAGAATTGCTAAGATCTCTTCGTTACAAAATCCCTATTTGTGAGGTATATACTAGTGATTTAACAGAAGACATAGTTGATATTGGAAGTACTGTGGTTTTAAAATTTCCAGAGGGTGATATTTTAAGAGTATTTTTGTGCTCTCCTACAGAGGTAAGTGCATTTAGAGATTTCCCATTTTTATCTGAAGTTGGTATAGATGAGTTTGTATCTTATGAATCTCCTTTGGGGTTTTCTATTCTTGGTGCTCAACCTGGTTCAGGGGATATTGTATATAATGTCCAAGGCAGAGAAATGAAGGTTAGCATCCAAAAAGTTGAGTCTATAGACCTGTATTCTCAATTTTTAAAATAAAAATTGTTCTTATTTTACTTCCTTATCCTTATTTATAATTATTCTTCCAAATACAACATCGATGACTGCTAGTATGAAAAACAGTATTGCATGTTTTGGCTGATATGTATCTGGGTGGTTGTTAAATACAAATAGATGATAAAAACCTGGAACTAAGTAATATATTGTTAGAATTATAAATATTACTGCCAGTATTATTACTATATTTTTTTTATTCATTTTATATGGTATAAAGTTACTGGTTACAATGTTAACAGATATCTTTTTTAGTTACAACAAGGAATGAATATTATAGATGATATTATATTAAGTATAGTTCAAGGAATATCAGAACTCTTTCCAATTAGTAGTCTTGGCCATAGTATTATAATCCAATCACTTTTAAATATTCATGTAACTTCTAATTCTTCATTTTTTCTTCCTTTCATAGTTTCACTGCATATAGGTACAGCTGTAGCTCTAATAGTATTTTTCTATAAAGAATGGAGACAGATAGTTATTGCTCTTTTTAGAACTGCAATAAAAGGTAAAATTACAGATGATAAAGTTGAAAATTTTGCATGGAAGCTTGTTGTTGCAACAATCCCTGTAGGTATAATTGGAATTTTATTTGAAAGTTTTGTTAAAAAGATATTTGAATCTCCTGTGATAGCATCAATTTTTTTAGCTATAAATGGAATAATTCTTTATTTAGGAGAAAAATTAATCAAGGGGAATAAGGGGTATAAATCTATAGATGACATTTCCTTTTTAGATTCAATTATTATAGGAATATCACAAATATTTGCTCTTCTTCCTGGGATTTCAAGATCTGGAGCAAGTATGGTTGCAGGTCTTTTTTATAAATTAAATCATGAGGATGCTGCATACTTCTCATTTATGTTGGCAACCCCAGTGATATTTGCTGCAGGGGCTTTAGAGATTCCTTCATTATTTTTTATACATTCTCCAAATGCATTTTTATATGCACTGATTGGGGCGATAATATCAGGAATCACTGCAT
>JAJYWX010000028.1:11581-67748 GCA_021791275.1 bacterium
TTTGCTGTTAAATTTTTAATGAAATATTTTGAAAAAGGTACATTAAAGCCATATGCTTACTATTCGATTATTGCGGGTTTAATATCCTTATTAATTTTTATACGATAAATTACCTATCTAATACTCTATTAAAATCTTGATCATAACCAAAAGCACCTTCTTTTATTACTTTCCCATATTTATCATATATTACATAAGTTTTTGATGTTTCTTCATCTTTAGTTTCGGTTGTATATTTAATTCTATTACCTCTTTTTCCGTAAGGTATCTCTTCGGAAAGAGAAGAGTATACAACTTCTCCGTTCTTATATGTAGCTTCTGATTGAACTTCCCTTTTATCCTTAGGATTCTGCATTTCTGATCTTATATGAAGAATTTTTTTCCCATCTTTATCAGTAAATCTTTTTGTAACGGTTGTCATGTAAGAGCCGTTTTCTTCTCTTCGTGTTATCTCTTCTATAGAACCATCCTCTCTTTTTATAACTGTTGTTTCTCCTATTGAAGAGAATTCTATTTCTAATGCACTCATAATTTTATATTAATATAAAACAGAAAAGTTTACACCCCACAAGCTTGATTGTCAAATGTATAGCATAATTGGGATAAAGTTGGATATGAAATTTTTTATTTTGACAGATTTTATATACAGATTAATAAGATCGGAGAGGGTGGGATTCGAACCCACGAGGAGCTTTCACCCCTGACAGTTTTCAAGACTGTTACCTTCAACCGCTCGGTCACCTCTCCTTATGAATGAAAGTTATTATACAAAATTAGTATCAGTAAATCTAGCAAAACCTTTATTCGGAGAGAGCAAGATTCGAACTTGCGATTCTTTATTAAAGAATACTGTTTTTCGAGAACAGCCTGATAAACCACTCCAGCATCTCTCCCCCTTTATCATGCTTCTGATAGGATTCGAACCTATACTCTCCAGATCCGCAATCTGGTGCTTTATCCAATTAAGCTACAGAAGCATAATTATTACATCTTTATATACTTTCCGTCTATTATTTGAGAAAAGAAATTTTGTTTTTTCTTAAATTCTTTATATTCAAGATATTCTGATAATATTTTATAAATATCTTTTTTCTGTTTTTCATCTACCAGATAAACTAGTCTTGCTGGTAAGCTATATTTTGTGTCTATATTTAAGACTATTTGCTCTCCTCTTTGGGAAAACCAAAAATCTGTTAAATCTTCATAGTCATAATCTTTTTGAAACCACTCAACATTCACATCTGTAATTTTGTGATTTATTGTATCTGGTGGAAATGTAACCATTGCATATATTACAAAACCAAGTCCGAAGATAACCAGAATTGTCAAATATTCTTTTATAAAAAGAAGTATTACTATTATTACAAGTAACCACAAATAAACTGTGAAAAGTTTTTCTCTTTCCCATCTTTTAAAAACTCTAGCGGGAGATGACCACTCATAAAGTACGGTTGGTTTTCTATGTACTCTCTTCTTTCTATCTTCTTCCTGAGATATTTCAGACTTCAAGCTTTCAAGTTCCCTTTCTAATTGTTCTATTTTGGTCTTTTTATTGTCAGCCATTACTAACTTTATTGAATTAATGTAATATTACCAATATACTATATATATGTCCCAAAAAGATAATACATTATTTTACCATTCATTATACCCGTCTATTTTCAAAAAAACACTAGATGAGGAAAGTTTCCTCTATTCTCTAACTTCTGATGAGGTGGTTAAAATCTTAGAAACGGATAAAGATAAAGGTTTAGATTCTAAGAAAGCAGAAGAGCTAATAAATGAACATGGAGAGAATAGACTGAGAGTAAAAAGAACTTTTAGCGGTGTCAATATATATATTTCTCAGTTCAAGGATTTTTTACAGCTACTTCTTCTTATTGCTGCACTTGCAGGTTTTTTAACTGGACAGTATGTGGTTGGTATAGTACTTTTACTTTTAATACTTTTTAACTCAACTGTCGGATTTTTACAGGAGTATAGTGCTAATAAAACTGTAGAATCTTTAGAGAAGTTGATTTCTAAAAAAACTACAGTTTTAAGAGATGGAAATATCCAAAATATTGACTCTTCTCTTTTGGTTCCTGGGGATATAATAATTTTAAGAGCTGGAGATGATGTGCCTGCAGATTCAAGGCTTATTGAAGTTTCAGATCTAGAGTGTTTAGAGTCATCCATTACGGGAGAAAATAAGCCAGTATTAAAGTCAGAGTCTCCTCATCCAAAAACAAAATTATCGATTTTCGAAGTATCAAATCTTATATTTATGGGGACCACAGTTGTTGCAGGAGAAGGAAAGGCTGTTGTTGTTGGTACAGGAATAAATACCGAATTTGGAAAGATCGCACTAACAACACAAAATGAAGTTAAGGGAAAATCTCCTTTACAGAAAGAAATATTTAAAACAGGAGAGTATCTTCTTATTATAGCCCTATTCGTTGGAATAATAGCTTTCATAATAAACTATTTTTATGCACAGCTTTCCATAGAGAATACACTTCTTTTATCCTTGGGGCTTGCAGTAGGTGTTGTTCCAGAGGGATTGCCATCTACAGTTACTGCTGCACTTGCTATAGCACTTAAAAAACTTTCTAAAGTAAATGTTGTTGTTAAAAAATTAACATCTTCAGAAACCTTGGGTGCATGTAATGTTATTGTTACAGATAAAACAGGAACACTTACAAAAAATGAGATGAGTATAAAAAAGATATACTCCCTTAATTCTAAAAAAACTGATTTTTCAATCTCTGGAGTAGGTTATTCTAAAGAAGGTAAGATTACACCTTATTCTATGGAGAGTGAATTGGCAAATCTTACGGTGGAGTGTTTTTCTTTGTGTAACAACTCTTATTTGACATTTGATAGTTCTGATAAAGGGTATGATTTGGTAGGGGATCCTTTAGAGGCTTCTTTAATATCTCTTGTTTATAAATTGGGTAAGAATCCAGATAAATTAAGAAAGGATTTTAAAAGAATACTGGAATTTCCATTTGACCCACAAAGAAAAATGATGTCTGTTCTAGTTATGAAAGATGGCAAAGAGAGAATCTATAGTAAAGGTGCGATTGAGTCAATACTGAAGGCATCTAAATTTATATTAATGGATGATAAGAAAGTAAAACTAGACAACCATCTTAAAAATATGATTTTAGAAAAATCCAAAGAATTTGAAGAAGAGACTTTGAGAGTTTTATCTTTTGCATATAGGGACGTGCAGTCAAATGAATCTGTTAGTAAAAATAATATGGAAAGAGATTTAACTCTTGTAGGGATAGCCGGGATTTTTGATGCACCACGAGAAGAGGTTCCTAGCGCTGTAATTTCTGCAAAACAAGCTGGAATAAAAATATTTATGTGCACAGGAGACTCTCCAGATGTTGCTCTAAAAATTGGTGAAGAGGTTAATATAGCTGACAAGGATACTCCAGTTATACTTGGAAAAGATTTTCATAAAATGAAAGATGAAGATATCGAGAAAATTTTATTATCTGAAAGCGCTATTTTTGCAAGGGTAACACCTTTGGATAAGCTTCGGGTTGTAAAACTCTTAAAATCCCAAGGTAATGTTGTAGCAGTGACAGGGGACGGGGTAAACGATGCTCCAGCTCTAAAGGCTGCAGATATAGGCGTTGCTATGGGAATTACCGGAACAGATGTGGCAAAAGAGAGTGCAGATATGATACTTTTAAATGATAGTTTTTCTTCGATTGTTTATGCAATAAAAGAGGGAAGAATTATTTATGATAATATAAAGAAATTTATTCGATTTACTGTTGCCATAGATATAGCTGAGATGCTTTCAGTATTCTTTGCATCTATATTAAAATTTCCTCCAATAATGTATGTATTACAAATTCTTACTATAGATTTAATTGTAAATATAATACCTGCACTAATTCTTGCATCTGATATAGCAGATCCAGATATAATGTTTAGAAAACCTAGGAGTAAAAATTCACACCTTTTTGACAAGGAGACGGTAATACCAATTATGATTAATGGTACAATAATAGCTATATTTGCAGTTATAATATTTTATATAACACTAAAGAAGTTTGGAAATTATAATATGGCAACAACTGCAGCATACTCAACGTTGGTCTTTTCTCAGATAGCCAACCTATTAAGTTCAAGATCATACAAGTTTTCAATTACTACATTCCATTTAAAATCATATGGGAAAATATTTTTAGGAATAATTGCAATAATAATATTTCAGTCTTTCTTTATATACACACATTTTGCAAATAGTATTATTCATACATATCCTCTAAATATATCAATAATATTTCTCTACATTATAGTAATAATATTACTTCTAATATTTGAAGAGTTTAGGAAATTTATCATAAGGAAGTTTAATTTTGATTCTCAGTGAAAATTTGATATATTCTAAAGATATATAATTATGTATGAGTTAATACCATCAGAAAAGTATCTGGATGACCTTCTCTCATTTTCTAAAAAAGCAAAAGAGAGAATATATATACAGGCAATGCATGTTGTTTTTAATGACAAGTTTTCTGAATTTATAAATGAGCTAATTTCGGCAAAGAAAAGAGGAGTTGATGTAAGACTAAATATTGATGATTACTCTAAAGTATATAATAATCTAGGCCATAGGTATTTGCATATATCAAAAAACAAATTATATAAATGCCAAAAAGATGCAAGCAGAAGTAGGTTTTATATAGATAAATTATTAAGAGCAGGAGTAGACGTACTTTTTATTAATGAATATAAATATAACAAAAAATTGGCAGAATATATTCCTTTTTTAGGAAGGAATCATATGAAAATTACAGTTATTGACGATATATCATATATAGGTGGTATAAATCTTTCGTCCAAATCTCTTAACTATATTGATTTTATGCTACGTACAAATGATAAATCATTGTTGGATGCACTAATAGATTTATTCTTTAAAAGTAGAAATAATATAAATTTTAATGATTATAAAATTAACTTAGAAGGAGGGGATACTCTCTTAGTAGATTCTGGGAAAACCTATAAATCGATAATATATGATACTGTTCTTAAAGAGATCTATAATTCAAAAGATTCTATATTGTACATATCGCAATTTCTCCCTGATTTTAAAATTTTAAAAGCTTTGAAATTTGTTCAATCAAGGGGAGTAGATGTAAATATAATAACTCATGCAAGTCATGTTTCTGAAAAAAAATATAGAACATTTGTTGAACATTCAATGTTTAATTTCTCTAACTTGAATATAAGGAATGTATATTTCAGTAAAGATAGGTATGTTCATGCTAAAATGGTAATAATTGATAAGGGTAAAGAGAGTGAAAGGGCAATATTTGGATCACATAATTTTTCTACATTTGGGGTACTTTTTGGAACTAAAGAGATATCACTTTTGACTAGGAACAAACAGGTTATAGATATGCTATATCTCTGGTATAATAGTATAAAGCCTGAAGACAATAAATTAGTTAAATACGCTACTCCAGCCCAATCGAGCAAACATATTTAGGTAGTTAGTATTTTCAGAAGATGATACTTTGTATATTTAATATTTGGCTATTTGGTGGTATAATGTCCGGGTGAATAATTTTGAAGGTGAACAATTTTTGCACGGAATGGATAGTACACTGCATACCTCTGTACCGGTGGAACATAGCCAATCTCAAAGACCTCCAAGTGAAAGATCTCAGAGACCTAGGGAGAAGATATCATCCTGGTTAAGAGTGATAGAAAGAACCCATGGACATGATGATCCAATAGTACAAGAAAGGATAAAAGCATCTTACCATAAAAGGTATGTGATAAAACCTGGAAACTTTCCAGATGCATATTTTACAAGACAACAAGAGAATGCAAGGAGACAGGGTCTGGGAGATATAGAGATTACGGAGGAGATGAGATCTGAGCAAATAGGTATGGCAATAGAGAATCAGAAGAGATCTCTAGATATATGGATAGATTATCTTTTATCATCTGATTCTAGCTATATGCCTACATGGGTAAAATATTGGGTTTTTACTGGGATGGTAAAGTTAGGAGGATATGATAAAGAGAAGAGGGTTTTTCATCCTCGTAGGATACATACTGTATCAGCTTTTCCGGAATTAAATAGAGAAGCTTTAGCTCTTGCAGTAGAACTGATACAAACAAAAGTAAGGGAGCCTGAGATACAAGGGGAGAGAGATAGGATTCTTGCAAGTTCTAATTTTGGTAAGTATTATGCATATGCGATAGATAAAGTAATACCTACAGGAGATAATAGTAATGAATTACTAAATACAGAAGGAGAATGGGTTAAATGGAAACAGGGATCTGATTATGGACAATTAGTAGATTCATTACGTGGTATGGGGACAGGATGGTGTACAGCAAATGATGTTGTAGCTAGGAAGCAATTAGAATCTGGAGATTTTCATATTTACTATACAAAAGATAAAGAAGGACAATTAACAATGCCAAGGATAGCGATAAGGATGAAAGGGGGGCATATAGCTGAGATAAGAGGTATTGATAATGATCAGAATATTGATCCATATATTTTAGGTGTTTTAGATGAGAAGTTAGAAGAGTTTGGGGAGGAGGGGGAATTATACAAGGAGAAGGTATCTGATATGAGATTGTTAACAAGTATATCTGATAAAGTAGACAATGGGGAGCCACTAAGTATAGAAGAGTTAAGGTTTCTATATGAGATTGATAGACAAATCATTGGATTTGGATATGTTAAGGATCCGAGGATATTTGAGATAATAGAGAGGAGGAATATTAGAGAAGATTTGTCATTAATTTTTGGATGTAGGGAAGATCAGATTAGTTTAACTGCTGAAGAAGCTATATCTGGAGATATTAGATACCACCATGGAGAACTTTATCTTGGTAATTTAGAATCTGCAGAGGGTTTACAATTACCTGAAATTGTAGGAGGATCTCTTGATCTTAGAAATTTGATTTCTGCTGAGGGGGTACAATTACCTGAGAGTGTAGGAGGGGATCTTGATCTTGGTAATTTAGAATCTGCAGAGGGTTTACAATTACCTGAGAGTGTAGAAGGGGGACTTTATCTTAGTAGTTTAGAATCTGCAGAGGGTTTACAATTACCTGAGAGTGTAGGAGGGGGACTTTATTTTGGTAATTTGTCTTCTGCTAAGGGTTTACAATTACCTGAACGTGTAGTAGGGAATCTTGATTTTGGTAATTTAGAATCTGTAGAGGGTTTACAATTACCTGAAAGTGTAGGAGGGGGACTTTATTTTGGTAATTTGTCTTCTGCTAAGGGGTTACAATTACCTGAACATGTAGGAGGGAATCTTAGTCTTGGGAATTTAGAATCTGCAGAGGGGTTACAATTACCTGAACATGTAGGAGGAAATCTTGATCTTGGTAATTTAGAATCTGCAGAGGGGTTACAATTACCTGAACATGTAGGAGGAAATCTTGATCTTGGTAGTTTAGAATCTGCAGAGGGGTTACAATTACCAGAAAGTGTAGTAGGGAATCTTGATCTTAGACATTTGCGTTCTGCTGAGGGGTTACAATTACCTGAACATGTAGGAGGAGATCTTGATCTTAGTAATTTGCGTTCTGCAGAGGGTTTGCGATTACCAGAAAGTGTAGGAGGGAATCTTAGTCTTGGGAATTTAGAATCTGCAGAGGGGTTACAATTACCAGAAAGTGTGGGATGGAATCTTGAGCTTTCTAATTTAGAATCTGCAGAAGGGTTACAATTACCTGAAATTGTAGGAGGGGAACTTAATCTTAGTAATTTGCGTTCTGCAGAGGGTTTGCGATTACCTGAAAGTGTAGGAGGGGGACTTGATCTTGGTAGTTTAGAATCTGCAGAGGGGTTACAATTACCTAAACATGTAGGGGGAGATCTTAATCTTGGTAATTTAGAATCTGCTGAGGGGTTACAATTACCAGAACATGTAGTATGGAATCTTAATCTTGGGAATTTGCGTTCTGCTAAAGGGGTACGATTCCCCAAAAATGTGGGATGGAACCTTGGTCTTGGTAGTTTAGAATCTGCAGAAGGGGTACAATTACCCGAAAGTGTAGGAGGGGATCTTAATCTTAGTAATTTGCGTTCTGCTAAAGGGGCACGATTCCCTGGAAATGTAGGAGGAAATCTTAATCTTAGTCGTTTAGAATCTGCAGAAGGGTTACAATTACCTGAAATTGTAGGAGGGGCGCTTTATCTTAGTCGTTTAGAATCTGCAGAGGGGGTACAATTACCAGAAAGTGTAGGATGGAATCTTGATCTTAGACATTTGCGTTCTGCTAAAGGGGTACGATTCCCTGGAAATGTAGGAGGAGATCTTAATCTTGATAATTTAGAATCTGCTGAGGGGGTACAATTACCAGAACATGTAGGATGGAATCTTGATCTTAGACATTTGCGTTCTGCTAAAGGGGCACGATTCCCTGGAAATGTAGGAGGAAATCTTAATCTTAGTCGTTTAGAATCTGCAGAAGGGTTACAATTACCAGAAAGTGTAGGAGGAAGTATTTATCTTTTTAGTTTAAAATCTACTGAAGGATTAAATCTTCTAAGGATTGGGGAGGGCAAGTTTACATTGGTGAACTAAGGTTATAGATTTATCACAATGGCAAAAAATTGCTGAAAAGATATTCTCTGTACTTATTAAAAGGAATGTATATTTCAGTAAAGATAGGTATGTTCATGCCAAAATGGTAATAATTGATAAGGGTAAAGGGAGTGAAAGAGCAATATTTGGATCACATAATTTTTCTACATTTGGGGTACTTTTTGGGACTAAAGAGATATCACTTTTAACTAGGAACAAACAGGTTATAGATATGCTATATCTCTGGTATAATAGTATAAAGCCTGAAGACAATAAATTAGTTAAATACGCTACTCCAGCCCAATCGAGCAAACATATTTAGGTAGTTAGCATTTTCAGAAGATGATATTTTCGCAGTATAGTATATAAAGGTAAAATATTTTCCCTGAGATATTTTTACTTCTATACTTGCAGCTCCAAGACCATATTTTAAATAATAAATTACGTTATGGTATATTATAAGTCCATCAACTGTAAAAGGTATATATCCCCAAGAATTAAATTTTGAAATATAATAATTTAGTATCTGAGTATCCGTAGGCTGGTTCACTTTATTTATTATTGCAATACCCTTTATCTCTTCTACCGGTATATTATATTGAGAGTGTATTACATTAAGATAATTAGATTTAAAAAAATAAAATTGTGTACTTGTAATTTCAGGTACACTGCTAAATTGTAGAGATGAAAGAACATTTTTCATATCTGTGTAAGAGAAAGGATATGGGGAAGCAACTTCTTTTGATATGAATAAAGATTGTACATCTTTTTCTATTTTTGAAGGTATAAATATTATCTCCTCAGTGGTATTTTTAACTTTTGCATACTCTACGATACTGTTGTCTTTATTTAGTATTATATTATTTTCATTGATTTGGTAATTCCAATTTTTATGAATATAGTAAAGTAGTGTGGGAATTTCAATTGAATTGAAATTTTTTTGAAGATATGTTTTTAATACTAATCCTTTTGCACTAGAGCTGACTTGCTCAGTTCCTTTAAGGGGTATATTCAGTGGATTATATATTGCTACTATAGGAGTATAGTTTATTTTTGTGATGCTTTTCTGAGTATTTATTATTTGAGGAATTTTTATAGTTTTTGTAAATATTAGTGTCACTATTGCCAAATAGAGTATTATTATGAATGCAAAAAACAGAAATTTTTTTTTCTTTCTCATTATTATAGATATTATACATAAAAATCTTTTATATCAAAAGAAACTTTGATATACTCTATTAAATTGAGGAGAGGTACCCAAGAGGCTGAAGGGGAGGGTTTGCTAAACCCTTAGGAGGAGAAATCCTCGCGAGAGTTCGAATCTCTCTCTCTCCGAATAAATATTTTTATATCTTTACCTTAATGTACTGACTCTCTATATATTTAATATTTGGCTATTTGGTGGTATAATGTCCGGGTGAATAATTTTGAAGGTGAACAATTCCTGCACGGAATGGATAGTACACTGCATACCTCTGTACCGGTGGAACATAGCCAATCTCAAAGACCTCGATCTTAATCATTTGCGTTCTGCTAAAGGGGTACGATTTCCCAAAAATGTGGGATGGAATCTTGATCTTGGCCGTTTAGAATCTGCAGATGGGGTACAATTACCAGAAAGTGTGGGATGGAATCTTGATCTTGGCCGTTTAGAATCTGCAAAAGGGGTACGATTCCCTGAACATGTAGGAGGAAGTATTTATCTTGGTAATTTAGAATCTGCTGAGGGGTTACAATTACCAGAACATGTAGGAAGGAATCTTGATCTTAGACATTTGCGTTCTGCTAAAGAGGTACGATTCCCTGGAAATGTAGGAGGAAATCTTAATCTTAGTCGTTTAGAATCTGCAGAGGGTTTACGATTCCCTGAACATGTAGGAGGAAGTATTTATCTTTTTAGTTTAAAATCTACTGAAGGATTAAATCTTCTAAGGATTAGGAAGGGCGTGTTTGCATTGGTGAATTAAGGTTATAGATTTATCAAAATGGTAAAAAATTGCTGAAAAGATATTCTCTGTACTTATTAAAAGGAATGTATATTTCAGTAAAGATAGGTATGTTCATGCCAAAATGGTAATAATTGATAAGGGGAAAGAGAGTGAAAGGGCAATATTTGGATCACATAATTTTTCTACATTTGGGGTACTTTTTGGAACTAAAGAGATATCACTTTTAACTAGGAACAAACAGGTTATAGATATGCTATATCTCTGGTATAATAGTATAAAGCCTGAAGACAATAAATTAGTTAAATACTCTACTCCAACCCAATCGAGCAAACATATTATTGTATATATTTTGAAATTGATGAGGTTTTTTGGTAAAATGCGTGAGATATGTCTGATATAATTAATATGTTAACTGATGTTTTAGTAAGTTTTCTTACTTGCGGTACTGCCATGGTGGTCCTCTTTATTGCCATAGCAATTACTCTTTCGATTTTTGTACATGCACATATACATTTATAAGATATGTCAGGAGTAGAGACTAGAATAAAAGAAGATTGTAATGAATATACATGTTCTCCTTATGAGGCAATTTTGTGTGTTGCTATTGCTACAGGGTTAATTAAAAATAGATCTGAGGCTCATAGTTTAAAAGATGGTAAAATCAGGTATGGTAATGAGGATCTGGATCTTCATAATTTTGAAGATGTCTTAAAACTATTAGACTATTTAGTTTTAGATATGGAAGAGCTTTTATCGCGTACAAATTTTTCTGATGAAGATCAAATCCTTCCATTCTTACCCCTTTTGGATAGAGGATATTTTCAAACTTTGAGAGATAATTTGGAGGAAATACACTCTAAGGGTTTTTCTAATACTTCATATCCATTAATTTTGAATGGAAAAAGCATCATAATACGACTTCCTAGAGAAGATGTGAGAAATATTCAATCATATGTTGAAAATGCATTAGATGATATGGTTTGATTTGATATATTATTGATATATAATATACATAAAATGATATTCAATATAGAAGGTATACCCATTAGTTATTCTGTTAATTATTCTAGAAGATCAAAGAGTATAAAAATTTCAATTTATAAGGACAATACTTTAAGAGTAACAGTTCCTAAATATAGGAGGAATATTAGTATCGAGAAAGTATTATTAGAGAAGAAGGATTGGATTTTATCTGCAATTTCAGAAAATAAAAATGTAATAAAAATAGAAGACGTTAAAGATTACGATCTTTTTAAAAAGGACTATTTAAAGTATATAAAAAAGAGGGTAGACTACTACAATACATTCTATAATCTTGAATATAAGAATATTAGTATACGTCGTTCAAAGACTAGGTGGGGTAGCTGTTCTGTAAAGAATAATTTGAATTTTAACTATAAAATATACTATCTCCCCCAACCTCTTTCAGATTATGTCATAGTACATGAGATTTGCCATTTAATGGAGTTTAATCATTCTAAAAATTTTTGGAATTTAGTTGAAAAAACAATTCCAGACTATAAAGAAATTAAAAAGAGATTAAAGGGCTATTCTCTTTAGTGTAAAAATGTTATATAATAAGGCAAAGATAAGGACTACAAAAATTCTGTCCATATTGTATATTGTATTTGCAATATGTTCTGTTTATTTGTATAATTCTTTTGTTTAATTTAGTTTATTTGAATATATGGCATCTTTTGATAGAACAAAACCACACAAAAATGTTGGAACAATAGGTCATGTTGACCATGGTAAAACAACATTAACAGCAGCAATACTTAAGGTTCTTGGCGCAGCAGGGTTTGCAGCACAAAATAAGGACGTTAATAATCTTGATAGTGCTCCAGAAGAAAAAGCAAGAGGGGTTACTATTGCTACAGCTCATACTGAGTATGAGACTCAAAATTTTCACTATGCACATGTAGATTGTCCTGGACACGCAGATTATGTAAAAAATATGATTACAGGTGCAGCTCAAATGGATGGCGCAATCTTGGTTGTAGCAGCTACTGATGGCCCTATGCCTCAAACTCGAGAGCACATACTTTTAGCAAGACAAGTAGGTGTTCCTAAAATTGTTGTATTTTTAAATAAAATAGATCAAGTTGATGATCCTGAGCTTGTTGATTTAGTCGAATTGGAGGTAAGAGAACTTTTGACTAAATATGAATTTAATGGTGATGAGACTCCTATAATAAGGGGTAGTGCACTTAAGGCTTTGGAGCATGCTTGTGGTAAAGAAGATTGCGAGTGGTGTGGCCCTATATTGAAATTAATGCAAAATGTAGATGACTACATTCCTATTCCAGAAAGAGAAGTAGATAAACCATTTTTGATGCCAGTTGAAGATGTATTTTCAATTGAAGGAAGAGGTACAGTTGCAACAGGTAGGGTTGAAAGAGGTACTCTTAAATCAGGTGAAGAGATTGAGATTATAGGGCTTAGGGATGATATTAGAAAAACTGTAGTTACTGGAATTGAAATGTTTAATAAATCTCTAGATTCAGCTCAGGCTGGTGATAACGTAGGATTGCTTTTAAGAGGGTTAAAAAGAGAAGAAATTCAAAGAGGAGAAGTTGTTGCTAAACCTGGTAGTGTTACTCCTCATACAGAATTCGAAAGTGAGGTTTATATATTGAATAAGGAAGAAGGTGGAAGACATTCACAATTTGTATCTGGTTATAGACCTCAATTCTATATCAGAACAACAGATGTTACTGGTGAGATTCAACTTCCAGATGGTGTTGAGTGTGCCTTACCGGGAGATAACTTAAAGATGAATGTAAGATTGATTACTCCTGTAGCATTAGAAGAAGGTTTGAGGTTTGCTATAAGAGAGGGAGGTAGAACTGTTGGTGCTGGAGTAATAACTAAGATAGTTAAGTAAGCTCTTTTTAAGTATATTATTTATGGATAAAAAAATAAGGGTAAAATTAAAGGGATTTGATATCGAAGTTCTGGATAAGTCTGCACAAAAGATTATAGATGCAGCAATATCTTCTGGGGCTAGGACATCGGGTCCCATTCCCTTACCTACGTCTGTAAAAAAATATACAGTAAATAGGTCTCCGCATATTGATAAAAGATCTATGGAGACTTTTGAGATGAGGGTACACAAAAGACTTATTGATATACTGTCCCCTACGGGTAAAACTATAGATACATTGACACATTTACAGCTTCCTGTTGGTGTTGGTATCGAGATTAAGTAGTAATTTATATATATTAATTATTTTTAGAAGGTTAACCTTCTTTTTTATTGTTATGAAAGGAATATTAGGTATAAAACAAGATATGTCTCAGATTTTTAAAGAGAGCGGAGAAGTAATTCCTATTACCTTGATAGATACTTCTGATTGTTTCTTGTGTTATGAAAAAGATGAGGATATAAAAATTCTTGGATTAAAAGTAAAGAAAAATCCTAATAAGCCGGAGATTGGTAAATATAGGAAGGTAAAAAAAGTTCCTAGATTTGCAAAAGAATTTAGGGGATTAGAAAATTTATCTTTAGGAGATAAGGTTAATCCTAGTATATTTGAGATTGGAGAAAAGGTTAAAGTTTCTGGTGTTACTAAAGGAAAGGGGTTTGCAGGTGTTGTTAAAAGATGGGGATTTGCAGGAGGGCCAAAAACGCATGGTCAATCTGATAAACATAGGCATGGAGGATCTATTGGATCGGGTACAACTCCTGGAAATGTAAAAAAGGGTAAAAAAATGCCAGGTAGACAAGGTAATGATAAGAAAACAATAAAAAACATTGAGGTTGTTGGAGTTAAAGATAATCTTTTGCTTTTAAAAGGTTCAGTTCCTGGGGCTAGAGGAAGTTTAGTAGTTATAGAATCATTATGAAGGTAGATGTATTGACCCAAAAGGGTAATAAATCAAGTAAGAAAATTGAAATCAAGGATTCAGTGTTTTCTGCTGATATGAACAAATCATTGATGGATCAATATGTCTATGTTCATCTTATAAATGTAAGGCAGGGAACAAGATCTACTAAAGGTAGGGGTGAGGTTACTGGTACAGGAAGAAAACCTTGGAAGAATAACAAGGTCGCAATGGCAAGGGCTGGGGATAGAAAATCTAATATATTTAGATCTGGTGGAGTTTCTCATGGACCTAAGCCTAGGGTTTTTGAAGCTCTAATGCCCAAAAAAATGAGAAGAAAAGCTCTATATTCATCACTATCATTACAAATGAAAGATGGGAAAATTCTATTTTTAGATAATATGAAATTTAAAAAAGAAAAGTTAACTAAACAGGCTGTAGACTTCATAAAAGATTTTTCTTTAGATGGAGAGAAAGTATTAATAATAACTCCTGCAAAAGATGATGATATAAAAAAGGCTTTCTCTAATATTCAAAAATTTAAGGTTTTGGCTTCCCCGTTTATTAATACCTATGATATTTTAAATTCAAAGAAAATATTAATATTAAAGGATTCTTTAGAAGGTATTCCTGGGTATAAGGAGGTATAATTATGAGAAGAAGTGATGTATTAATAAGACCAATAATTTCAGAAAAAATATTAAAAGGGGTACAGGCTGGTTGGTATGGTTTTGTTGTAGACAGAAGATCTGATAAAATTGGAGTTAAAAGTGCAGTAGAGTCAGCTTTCGGAGTGGATGTTATTGAAATAAGACTTCTTTCTAAAAAAGGTAAAAAAGTTAGAGATATAAATATAAAAAATAGACTAGTAAAAAACAAAAGAACTGACCTTAAGAAAGCTTATGTAAAATTGAAATCGGGACAGGTGATTAATCTTTTAGGTGATGAATCAGATGAAAAAGGCAAGAAAAAAACAAAAGCAAAGGAGAATAAAAAATTAGAAAATAATAGAAATGAAAGTAAAGAATAGTAATATGAAAATGTACAACCCAGTAACGCCTACACTTAGGCATACTGTTTTAGTATCTAAAGATGGAGTAAGGAAAAATAATCCTGAAAAATCTCTTTTAAGGAAATTAAAAAAACACTCAGGTAGAAATTCCAGAGGAGTTGTTACTGTCAGGCATCAAGGTGGAGGTGTTAAAAGGATGTATAGGGTGATAGATTTTAAAAGGGATAAATATGATGTACCTTCTAAAGTTTTCTCTTTAGAGTATGATCCAAATAGATCATCTAGAATAGCACTTTTACACTATACAGATGGGGAGAAAAGGTATATAATTGCACCAGTTGGCCTAAAAGTCGGAGATACTATTTTATCTGGTGAAAATGCTCCTTTAGAAATTGGAAATTCATTGCCACTTAAAAATATTCCGATTGGATCAGAAATTTATAATATAGAGACAACTAAAGGTAGAGGCGGTATATTAGTAAGATCTGCAGGAGTTAGCGCAAAATTGCAATCTTTAGAAAATGGAATGGCTCTTATTAAATTACCATCTGGAGAAGTCAGATATGTAAGGGATGAAAATTTCGCAACACTAGGTAGGGTAGGAAATACAGATCATGCCAATCAAAAGCTTGGAAAAGCTGGAAGGTCAAGATATTTAGGTATTAGACCATCAGTTAGGGGTATGGCAATGCATCCTAATCAGCACCCTCATGGAGGAGGAGAAGCTAAAGGACAAGTAGGAGGAATATCTAAAGATATGTGGGGTAATAGAAGAGGGACTAAGACTAGAAAAAACAAAAGAACTGATAAGTATATATTAATTACCAGAAAAGGTAGAAGAATGAAGAAATAATATGTCAAGATCAAGTAAAAAAGGTCCTTACGTGGACGAAAAATTATTAAAAAAAGTTTTGAAACAAAAAGAAAGTGGAGAAAATAAGCCTATAAAGACTTGGGCAAGAAGATCTACTATATCCCCTGAAATGGTAGGGTTTACAATCGCTATACATAATGGGAAAAATCATATACCAGTTTTAGTAAACGAGGCAATGGTGGGTCATAAATTGGGAGAATTTGCTATTACTAGGAATTTTAGAGGACATAGTAGAAAGGGTAAGATTGCTCAATCACAAGGTAGTATTGGAAGAGTGGAGGAGAAATAATTATGGAAGATAAGAACATAGCTTTAGCTAAAATTAAAAATGTGAAGGGTTCTGCAAGAAAGACGAGATTAATAGTTTCTGAAATAAAAAAATTGTCACCAGAAGAGGCTTTGGATACGTTAAAATTTATGAATTATAGGAATACTCCTGTATTAATAAGGGTTATAAAGACAGCTTTAAATAATGCGGAATTGAAAAAAATGAATAAGCCTTATAAATTTGAGGAATTTAAGGTTGATGAGGGTATTACAAGGAAGGGAATAAGATTTGCGAAACGTGCACATGTTGCAATACTCAATAAAAGATATTGTAATATTACAGTTAAAATTAGTGAAAAAATAGATAAAGATGGGACACAAAGTTAATCCTGTAGGGTTCAGGATAGGAATAAATAAAAATTATAAATCTCTCTGGTTTGCAGAAGGAGATTTATATAAGAAACAATTGCAAGAAGACTTAAATGTAAGAAAATTTTTGAAAAAAGAACTTAAGTCTGCTGGTGTAGGAGAAATTACGATAAAAAGATCTCTTAACAATGTTTCTGTCGATATTTCTGTTGCAAGGCCAGGTATTGTTATAGGAAGAGGTGGTCAAGGATTGGAAGTGTTAAAAAAAACATTAGATGTAATGTTTGCAAGTAATGTACATTTAGATATACATGATATAAAAAAGCCTGAACTTAGTGCAATGATAGTTTCTCAAAATATCGTGGACGGAGTTTTAAAAAGAATGTCTGCTAAATATCTTATGGATAGGGAACTTACGAAGATAAAAGAGGCAGGGGCATTAGGTGCAAAAATAGCAGTTTCTGGAAGAGTAAACGGATCTGAAATTCATAGAACAGATAAAGTCAGGTTTGGTTCAGTACCTTTGCAAACTTTAAGAGCAGATATAGATTATGCAGATGCTTATGCTAAGACTAAAAGCTATGGAGTATTAGGGATTAAAGTATGGATATATAAAGGAGAGAAAAATTATATTGATGAAGTAGAATAATTATGATATTACAGCCAAAAAGACAAAAATATAGAAGAACTTTTAGAGGAGATATTACAAGGGTAGCTAGTAATGGATATACTTTGAGTTTTGGTGATTATGGTCTAAAGGCTATGGATTCTGGTCTTATGACTGCAAGGCAAATAGAGTCTGCGAGAAAGACTATCACTCACTACACTAAAAGGGGGGGTAAGATATGGATAAGAATTTTCCCATATATGCCTATGACAAAAAAGGCAGATGGTGTAAAATTAGGCTCTGGAAAAGGTAACGTTTATGGATTTGGTACACCAATAAAAGCAGGAAGCATACTTTTTGAAATTGTTGGTGTAAGTGAAGATGTGGCAAAAGAGGCCTTTAGACTGGCATCACACAAGATTCCTTTGAAAGTTAAATTTGTTAAGATGGAGGATCAATTCTAATATGGATATAACTGAAATAAAAAAACTTAGCAAAGGTGAAATCTACAAAGAGATTAATAAAAATCAGATTGATCTTTTGAAAAAGAAAGTGACTTTGAGGTTACAGGTAACTCAGAAATCTTCTAGTGAGGGTATTAATGTTTCTGAGATAAGAAAGATAAAAAGATATATTGCAAGATTACAAACAGTACTAAGAGAAAAAGAATATTTAGAAAATAATAAATAATGGCAGAAAAAAAACAGACTACAACTAAAAAAGAGATAAAAAAGACTCCTATTTCAAAAGTCTCAAAGGTTAGTGCTAACAATAAAAAATCAGTTGTAAGTAAAAGTCGAGTCAAGAAACCTGCTTCATCAGTTAAAAAAGAAGTAGTGAAAAAAGCTAAAGTTGAGAGTACTAAGAAAAGAAGAGTTATAAGGGCTACAATTGTTAAAGATAATAGTACTAAGTATAAATTTTTAAATGTTAAAGTAACTAGGGTTGTAGCACATCCTTTGTATAGGAAATTGGTTAAGAAAAATAAAAAGTATTTAGTTTCTTGTCCACAAGATGTTGAATTTAAAGTTGGAGAAGAGGTTTTCATAGAGGAAACTAATCCAATTTCAAAAAGAATAAGTTTTAGATATGTAAGTAAGGTATAAGTATATGTTACAAAAATTATCTGTAATAAAATGTATTGATAATACTGGTGCCAAGGAATTAAAAATCATAGGTACGCTAGGAGCTTCTTTTAGAAGATATTCCAGACTTGGGGATAGAGTAAAGTGTTCTGTAGTGAAAGCTAATCCTTCAGGACAGATTGGAATGCATGAAAAGGTAACGGTTGTTATAGTTAGAACCAGGAAAGAATCAAGAAGAAGAGATGGATCATATATAAGGTTTGATGATAATGCGGGTGTTATAATTGATGAAAAAACGGGAGAGCCTAAAGGTACAGCGATTTTTGGCCCTGTTGCAAGAGAGCTAAGAGATAAAGGTTATAATAAATTAGTTAGTTTAGCAGATGAAGTATTATGAAGATAAGATTGAATGATAATGTAAAAATATTAAGTGGTAATAACAGAGGAAAGGTTTCTAAGGTTACCAAGGTATTGGCTAGTAAAAATAAATTATATGTAGATGGAGTTGGGATACATAAGAAATTTGTTAGAGGTCAGGGTGTTGTAGATATACAAAAACCTATTAATCCTTCTATTGTATCTTTGATGTGTCCTAAGTGTGGGAAACAAACAAGAGTTGGCTTTATGATTAATGAGAAAGGATTCAAGAATAGGATTTGTGTAAAGTGTAAGGCAGTAGTATGAAAAAATTATCTATAACTGGGAGGAATCAAGTATTATCTTTGTTGAAATCTAATATAAAGATAATAAAGGTTTCTCTAGATAGTAAAGATTCTAATGATGTTAGAATAAAAGAAATAATAGCTCTTTGTCAACAAAAAAATATCAGTTTAACTTTTGAAAATAGAGATTTTTTCAAAAAATATGTAGAATCTCAAGGTGTATATGCAGAGTTTGAGTACATAGAAAATATAGATTTAGAAAAAATATTGCAGAAAGATCCTTTAATTGTTATTTTGAAAGATATTCTATATAAACAAAATTTAGCTGCTATAATAAGATCTTGTAATATAGCGGGTGTAGATCTTTTAGTTTTGCCTAAGAAATTAAAAGATTTGCACCTGGATAGTGAAGTTTTAAGGATTTCAGAAGGGGCAGCTTTAAATACAAATATATATTATACAAATATATTTGAATTTTTAGATAAATTAATAGATTTAGATATAAAGATTTTCGGAGTTGAAAACTTTGGGCAAGAGTTATACTTTAATTGTAATTTTAAAGGAGCTGTTGGATTTTTATTTGGATCTGAAAAAGATTCATTATCTGAGCCATTAATGAAAAAATGTGATAAAATAGTTAAGATTCCTCAAAGTAAAAAGAGTAATCTTAATTCTTTAAATATAGCATCTGCGGTAAGCATTGTTATATATGAGAAAATTAGACAAAATAGTTATGAATAAATTAAAAGAAGAATATAATAAAAAATTAAGGGAAAGTATAAGGAAAGAATTAAATCTTTCTAATATTTATTCTGTCCCTACTTTATCAAAGATTGTTGTCAATTCTGGTGTTTCTTCGGCTATATCAAATCCAGATTCATTAAATGAAACCAGGGATATCTTAAAAGCTATAACTGGGCAGTTACCTTTAACAACAAAGGCAAAATATTCTATATCTAATTTTCACTTAAGGAAGGGTATGAATATTGGATTAAAAGTTACAATGAGAAATGAGAGGATGTGGGATTTTTATGAAAAGTTAAATGAGATTGTTTTTCCTAGATTCAGAGATTTTAGAGGACTTCCAAAAACCTCATTTGATAAGAAAGGAAATTATACAATAGGTATATCAGAGCATACAGTATTCTCTGAGGTTGCACAAATGTATATAGATAGGGTAAAATCACTGCAGATAACAATAGTTACAACAGCAAATGATGATAAAAGTGCTGAAGTTTTGTTAAGAACTTTAGGTTTACCTTTAGAAAAATAATATGACAAGAAAAGCTTTAATAGATAAACAACAAGAAAGAGTAAAAAAGGTAAAGTATCCTGTTAGAAGGTATACTAGATGTTTGGAGTGTGGTAGGTCAAGTGCTGTTTTTAGAGACTTCGGACTTTGTAGAATTTGCCTTAGACATTTTATTTTAGAAGGAAAGGTGCCTGGAGTTAGAAAGGCTTCTTGGTAATATATAACTTATGACAGATCCAATAGCAGATTTACTAACAAGAATAAGAAATGCAATTATGAGAGGTAAAACTTCAGTAAAGGTGCCTAAAAGTAACATAAAAGTTGAGGTAGTCAAAGTTTTATATGATATGAAGTTTATAAAATCATATCAAGTTGTAGATGATGATATTGATATTGTTTTGAAGTATAAGAAAGGAGAAAATAGGATATCTGGTATAGTAAGAGTTTCAAAACCTAGCTTAAGAATATATTCATCCTACAAGAGTATACCAAAAGTATTAAATGGATTAGGGTTTTATATATTGTCAACTCCACAGGGCGTAATATCTGATAGAGAAGCTAAAGATAAGAAAGTTGGAGGCGAATTAATTTGTAAAGTATGGTAAAGATATGTCTAGAATAGGAAAATTGCCAATTGAATTTAATGATAATATAACTGTTTCTGTAGAAGGATCAGTTATCAAGGTATCTGGTCCAAAGGGAGAGCTGAGTTTGGATACTCGAGATAATGTAAAATTAAGAATTGAGGATAAAAAAATATTTCTAGATAAGAGATCAAATTTATCTCAAGACGATGCATATCAAGGATTATACAGAGCCCTTATAAACAATATGGTAATTGGAGTGAGTGAAGGTTTTTCAAAAGAATTAGAAATACGTGGTATTGGATATAGGGTTGCTTTAGAGAATGGAAATTTAGTTTTAAATGTTGGATTTTCACACTCTGTAACAGTTCAGAAAGTAGAAGGTATAGAGTTTGAAATTATAGAAAATAATTTCATAAAGGTATCAGGTGTGGATAAACAATTAGTAGGACAAGTTGCTGCGAATATAAGATCGATTAGAAAGCCTGAACCATATAAGGGTAAGGGTATAAGATACAAAGATGAAGAAGTTATCAAGAAAGCAGGAAAAAGTGCAAAAGTAGCTAAATAAAAAATTATGAAAAAAATAAACAATAGACAAAAAAGACATTTAATAATAAGAAAGAAGATAAAAGGTACTAAAGATATGCCAAGACTTTCTGTTTTCAGATCGAATAAAAATATTTATGTACAAGTCATAGATGATATAGCAGCGAAGACACTTCTTGGTATGAGCTCAAAGATAATAGAAAAGGCTGAAAATAAGACAGATAGAGCATATAAATTAGGTGTAGAATTTGGTAAATCTATTTTGAAAAAAGGTATCAAAAAGGTTGTTTTTGATAGAGGTGGGAATAAGTACCACGGAAGAGTAAAAGCTTTTGCAGATGGAGCAAGGGAAGCAGGAGTAAAATTTTAAATTATTAGACAATTATGGCAGATCAAAAAGTAAGTAAAAAAGAAGAGATTTTAGAAAATATTTTAGTTGAAGATTTTCCTAAAGAGGAAGAATTTGAGCATTATATACTTGAAACATCAAGAGTAACAAAGGTTACAAAGGGTGCAAAAAGATTCAGATTTTCTGCTATGGTAGTTGTTGGAAATAGAAATGGTAAAGTAGGAATAGGAAAAGGAGTTGGTTCAGATCCTAAATCTGCTATTGAGAAAGCTATTAGAAGAGCTAAAGACTCTGTTATTAAAATAAATATTACAGACAATACTATTACTCATGAGATTACCCAAGATTTTAAAGCATCAAAACTTATGTTTAAACCAGCTGTAGCAGGTACTGGTATAATAGCTGGAAAAAGCATTAAACCAATTTTAGAATTATCAGGTATTAAGGATATACTTTCAAAAAGAATAGGTACTTCTAATAAGAAATCTAATATATATTGTTGCTTTTTAGCTTTACAAAATTTAAAATCAAGGAATTAATATGATTATAAAATCAAAAGTAACAACAAAAAAGAAAAAAATTATAGGGAGAGGTATTGGTTCTGGAAAGGGAGGGCATACTTCTACCAGAGGGACAAAAGGTCAAAAGAGTAGATCTGGATCTCATATCTCTAAATACTTCGAAGGTGGACAAAATCCTTTGATAAGGAGAGTCCCATATCTTAGAGGATTTAAAAGAATAAAAGAGCCTGTAGATATAATAAATTTATCTACTATAGATAAATATTTTGCAAAAGAAGATGAAATAAATCTAGAAAATCTTTTGAAAAGAGGTTTTGTTAAAAGGAAAAAAGTAAAGATATTATCAGATGGAGAAATTACTAAGGAATTTAAAATAAAAAAAGAAGATTTTATTTTTTCTCAAAAATCTTTAGATAAGATAGAAAAATCTAAAGCAAAGTTTATATAAAATGCAAAAGATATTTGGAATCATTAGACAAATTCTACAAGCTCCTGATTTAAGAAAGAAAATTTTTTTCACATTTTTTATTATTGTAATTTTTAGAATATTTGCATCAATTCCCGCTCCAGGTGTAAATGTTTCTGTACTTGCTTCAGTATTTAAGAATAATCAGGCTTTAAGTGTACTTAATATATTTTCAGGTGGAACATTGTCAACTGCCGCAATTGTAGGTATAGGGTTAGGTCCTTTTATTACAGCAACTGTTATATTCCAATTTCTTGCATATATAGTTCCAAAGATTAAAGATTTACAAGAGCAAGGAGAAAGAGGGCAAAGAATAATAAATCAATATACAAGGATAATAACTATACCTATAGCTATATTACAATCATATGGAATCTATCTTTTTCTTTTAAATGCTTCTCAAACTCCGATAATAGGTAAACTTAGTCTATTAGGAATAGTTACATTTATTTTAACCATGTCAGCAGGTTCAATTTTCTTGATGTGGTTAGGTGAAATGATTACAGAATATGGGATTGGAGATGGCATATCTCTTCTTATAGCATTAGGAATCTTGGCAACATTACCAGAGCAAGTTATATCAACTGCTACTACGCAGGGCATTAACGGTATAGTAGGTATAGTCTTAATTCTTTTATTCTTAGCAATGATAGTCGTTATTATAATCATTAATGAATCTACTCGTAATGTTCCTGTAAATTATACTAGAATGGCAAGGGGCGTAGAGCTTGTAGGTGGGGAGAAGTCATATATACCTATAAAAATAAATACTGCAGGTGTTATGCCCATAATTTTTGCACTATCTCTACTTCTACTCCCAACAGAGTTATCTCAAATACTTGAAACCAATAAAAACCATCTAATTCATACTGTTGCAACTTCTGTATTTGGATTTCTTTCAAACCAGACTTATTATGGAATTATTTATGCTCTTCTTATAATATTTATGACATATTTCTATACATTTATAGTATTTAAGCCTGAAGATGTCTCAAATAATATACAAAAACAAGGAGGCTTTATTCCAGGTTTCAGGCCAGGTAAACAAACAGAAAATTATATATATGATATCCTCTTAAGATTGACTTTTGTTGGAGCTATATTTTTGGCAGTTATAGCAATAATTCCTCTTATAGTACAAGGTTATACTAATATAACTACTGTAAGTATAGGAGGTACTAGTATACTTATTATAGTAACTGTTCTCCTTACTGTGATTAAAAATATTAGATCTCAAATGGTAACAAGATCATATTCTGTTTATGTATAGGTAATAAAAGGTAGTTCTATTTTAGATATAACCTCAGAAGGATTTCCCTGAAATACAGATACTCTTCCTTGTATAATTTTTGTATATACCTTTGCTATATATAATCCAATACCTAATGAAGAATTTTCTCCGTAAGAGTAATTAAGATTATAGATCTTAGATTCATCAATTATATTGTTAGAATAATTTTTTACAAAGATTATAAGGCGATTATCTTTTTTCTCTTCTGTTATTTCTATTTTTGAATTTTCAGGTGAAAAATTTATTGCATTCTCAATTATTTCTGTTAAAATTTCTGCTATTTTTTGCTCATCAGAGTTTATATAATAATCCTGATTTGTAAATTTATTAAATACGATTTCTAATCCTTTTGATTTTATAATTGGATAGTAAATATGTAATATACTATTTAGAATTTTGTCAATTTTAAATACTGAAACCTGTAAATCATATTTTTCATTTTGAATCGCTATTCTATCTTGAACTTTTTTTTCAATTCTTGATAAGACGAATACATTATCTTTATACTCATCCCTACTATCTATATTTGAAAGATATTTTTTAATATCAAGTAGTATATTATCTATAAAGTTCATATTAGACTCTCTTTTATTTTTATAGTAAGTGTTTTCTTGAGATATATCTTCAATATTTTTTTGAGTTAGATAGATTCTATTTTTAATATATAATATTAAGACAAATGAGAGTATTATGCCTATAGATAAGTACAACTCTAAGTTTATAGAATTAGTTTTGAAAAATATTATTATTGAGAGAATTTCATAATATAGAAAATATATATATGTATTGTATAAATTATCTTCAAAGAATATCGTTTTGATAACAAGAAGAAGTAGGATTATTATAAACGGATTATAATAATTTGATGATATGAAACTTATATATTCATATCCAGTAAAAAATATTAATCCAGAGATAACTTCAAATATATATGATTTATAAGTATAGTTTTTATTGAACAGAAAGTAATTTATTATTATTCCTATTAATATAAAACCCAAAAATATTGAGGTTGTAATATATAAATATATTTTATTTAGGAATAGAGCTTCTAAAAGGAAAAGTAGAGATATTATAATTATAGTTGCAAAATCAACATTAAAATTAAAAATTTTTCTTTTTTTCTCTTCTATTTCTTTTATATACATTAATTTATTTTTTTAAAATTTATACTTAATTTATTACCGTCATTTGTATAATCATCACCCTCTATTTTAGCTATTATATCAAGTATTCTCATCCATAGAGAATTCTTGTGTATACTTGAAAGTGTATTTTCTTTTATATAATTAAGTACACTATTTTCGAATAAGATATTCATTTGAATATTTTGCCCGGATATTTTTAATAATATTTTTGTATTATGTATATTATTTTCTTTTATGAAATCGAATATTAACCTTAAATTATCTTTAAATTTATCCTCATCTGTGAGTATGAAATTTTCATCCTGCATGTTATCTTCAAGTACAATGTCTATAGGAGAGAAATTTGCAAACTCCTTTATTATGTTTTTTATAGTTTTAACTATATCTGAAATATCCATATTGTATGATATATCTTTATTTTGATACATCTTTTCCAGAAAAAGATTTTTTATCAATATATTTGTTTTATATGAGATATAACTTGATGGATCTTTACTATAAATCATCTCTATATTTTTATTGATTACTTTTTTCATTGATATGATTGATCTATTTTCTAAAATACTTTTTGAGCTTTCATCTTGGTTTATTAATTTTAACTTATCTAAATCTTTTTTAGATTTTATATACTGAGTTTTAAAGAAATGCAAAAAGTAGGTAATTAAAAAATATATTACTAAGTATGGTATATCTAATATTAATTTTTGGTTATATATAAAATATAGGAATAAAAAGGCTATAGTGGAAAGAGAATACATAGATAGTGATACTGTATAGTTTTCTTCCAATACTACTAAATATATTCCAAGTATAATAAAAAGTATTGATATAATAAGTTTCGATGGGTCAAAATATATTGTATATATAAATACTATGTATATATAAACAATATATTTTAATATATTTACATAATTAAATTTTTTCTTATTTGATATATATTCAGATATATATAGTGTTGCAATAAGGGATATTATTAATAAAAATTTTGTTAGGTTAAATACCTTATATATAAAAAAGTTAGAAAAATATGATATTATTATACTAGATGATACTACTGTAGATAGTATGTAGAAATAATAGAAAGGTCGACTTTTAAGAAATTTTTCCATACATACTTAGTTTATCATCTTTATTTTATTTCTGAAATGCTATGATAATATCTTTTATTGGACCTTCTGGATCTGGTAAAGGTACTCAAGCAAATCTTTTTTCAAAAAAAGGATTTAGTGTTATATCGGGAGGAAATATATTAAGAGAGGAGTATGATAAGAAGACAGAGTTTGGTATTAAAATGCATGGTGATTATTGGGGAAAAGGATTGTGGGTTCCAGATGAGATAATATCAAGCTTAGTTCTTTCAGCCGTGGATTTTAATCAAGAAAATATACTCTTTGATGCTTTTCCTAGAACGTATGGTCAAGTATTGATATTAGATAAATTTTTAAAAGATAATGATAAGGATTTATTTAAAATATTTGAATTCTCTCTTCCCAAAAATAAGGCATTAAAAAGATTGAAAAAGAGAAAAGATAACAGAGAGGATGATAAATCTTTAGATATAATTTCAAATAGGTTTGATTCTTATGATAAAAATATTGATTCTATAAGGAGTTTTTACTTTGATAAATTAGTGCTTATAGATGCTTCTAATAGTATAGAGACTATTTTTAATTTAATAAATGGATATTTATATGAAACCTAAAAGTAATGTTGAAATAGATTATATGAGAAAAGGGGGAAGTATTTTAGCCAAGATACTTTCTAATTTAAGGTCAAATACAAAAATTGGGACATCTGAAAATGATTTAGATTTATTATCTAAAGATCTATGCAAAAGTTTTTCTGTAACCCCAGCATTTCTTGGGTATAAGGGTTTTCCAAAAGCCTTATGTATAAGTATAAATAACAAGGTTGTACATGGAATTCCTAGTGAATATAAAATAAAAGATGGAGATCTAGTCTCTCTAGATTTTGGTGTTATTTATAAGGGTTTGTATACTGATGCTGCTTTGTCATTTCAAGTTGGGAGTAAAAGTGAAGATGTATCCAAATTTATAAATACAGGAAGATTATCTAGAGATGATGGTATAAAACAAGCAAAAGCGGGATTAAGGGTGGGGGATATATCTTACGCAATGGAGAGGCCTGTAGTTAAAAATGGGTATTCTGTGGTAAAAGAGTTAACTGGGCATGGTATAGGATATAAATTACATGAGGATCCTTTTATATTCGGGTATGGGAAAAAATCCACAGGAATGGTTCTTAAAAAAGGTATGACTTTGGCTATTGAGAGTATGATAAATCAAGGCAGGCCAGATATTACAGAAGACGATGATGGTTGGACTATAAGAACAAAGGATGGATCACTATCAACTCATTTTGAGCACACTATACTTATAACAGACTCTGAACCTGAAATATTAACTCTACTCTGAAAGATACTCTTCTGCATCGTCTATTAAAACTTCTCTTGGTTTTGATCCATCTTGAGGTCCTACAACACCGTTAGTTTCAAGCTCATAAATCAGCCTTGCAGCTCTAGCATAACCTATTTTAAGCTTTGATTGTAGTATTGATGCAGAGCCTCTTTTTGCTGCAACTACTACTCTTACAGCATCTGGAAATAGAGGATCTTCAAATGAAGTTCCATTTAATGAACCGTCTGGGTTTGTTGCTGATGGAGGAGATATAACTTCTTCATTATATGTAAAATCTACACCTTGTTTAGATATAAAGTTTATTACTTTATAAATTTCTCCTTCCGTTATTAGTGGTCCTTGTATTCTAATCGTTCTTCCTAGATCTGGGGATTTAAATAACATATCTCCCTTTCCTAATAATGTCTCGGCTCCCATCTGATCCAAGACTACTCTAGAGTCCATAGAAGATGCCACAGATAATGCTACACGAGCTGGTATATTAGCCTTTATAAGCCCTGTTATTACATTTACTGATGGCCTTTGAGTTGCAAGTATAAGGTGAATTCCTACAGCTCTTGCCATTTGTGCTAATCTTACTATCGAATTCTCAATTTCAACACCTTTGGTTAGTATTAAATCAGCCATCTCATCAATTACTATAATAATACTATTTAACCTTTCATCTTTCTCTTTCATTTCATTATATCCATCTATGTTTCTTGCACCCACTTCTTTCAAAAGATTATATCTTTTTTCCATTTCACTTAATGCCCATTTAAGAGCGTTATTTACATTATTCATATCTGTGATTACTGGAGTTAAAAGATGAGGAATTCCATTATATACTGACAGTTCTACATGTTTAGGATCTATTAGAATAAGCTTTAGTGTATCCGGAGAATGTTTATATAAAAGCCCCATCAAGAAGGAATTTATAAGCATACTTTTACCTGATCCCGTTGATCCTGCAACCAGGAGGTGAGGCATAGATGTAAGATCCTTAGTGATAATCTCTCCTGTAACATCTTCTCCCATTGCCAATGGTAGTTTTATATTAGGATCATTGAATTCTCTACTTTGTATAATATTTTTAAATGAAACAGTCTGTGATCTAGGATTTGGCATTTCTATTCCAACTAAAGATGTTCCTGGGATTGGAGCATCTATTCTAACAGATCCAGATGGTGCAGCTAGTGCTAATGCAAGATCTCGTGATAAAGTATTTATCTTTGATACCTTTGTTCCGGTTTTTATCTGTAGTGCGTAACGAGTAATAACTGGGCCAACAGATACATCTACCACTCTTGATATTATACTAAAACTCTCTAGAGTTCTTTCTATAATCTCAGAGTTTCTTTTTATTTCATCAGAATTTACAACATTTATCCTTTTTATTTCATTCAAAAAATCTATACTTGGAAGTTCCCAATTATCAAAATGTATTTCTTCATAAAATGGTTTCTCATCCTTTTTTAAATTCTTTTTAAGCGTATTTTTACCAGATAAAAACCCAACCATTAAATTATCGTCTTTCTTATCTTCTCCACTTACTTCAAAATCAATATTTTTGATATTATCTTTACTTTTATTTTCTTTATTTATTGTTGTAGAAAATTTATCAAATGTAGATTGTAATAATTCAAAAAATCTAGTTATGAAATCCTTAATTTTTCTTAATGATTCTGTAAATGAATATGAAAGGGACATAAGTAGAGAGATTATTATTATTGGTATTAATATTATAATTCCCCCAACTCTAGAGAGCTCTCTTATAAGGTACTCTGATATAAGGTAGCCAATAGAGCCTCCTAATTTCCCTTGGGATGAAAGTTGCAAAGAAATGGCCTGAGAATACATTAAATTTATAAAAGATAGAGATGAGATTATAAATAGTATAAGTCCTAATATAGAGGATAAGGAATTAAATTTTATTTTTGTACCTAAGAATCTTAAAGATACCAAAAAAGATAATATGGCAAATATTATTATCCCGTCACCAAAGAGTATATATAGGAAATCTAGAGCTTGTATTCTTATAAAAAATCCCAAGAAAGATAAAAGTGATAATATTAAAAGTATTATTCCTATTAATGTATAACTATCTTGTCCTTCAAATTTAGGACCGTTTTTTGGTTCCAGAGTTTTTGAAATTTTTGATTTTTTTTTCCTACCCATTATTTTAGTAAAGTTTAGCATATAAAATTGAGAAACTCTATATTTTATGCTAATATCTACAAGATATGGAAAAAGGAAAAGTTAAAAAAGTAACAATTGTCATGTATTTAATTTTGATGGTTATAGTATTAGGGTTTATGATACTTCTAGTATCTTTATCAAGTAAGAAATTGTCAATTGGAAATAGTGCATGTAATATCGTTTATCAACCTTCAGTGAAATCGTATAGTAGTTATCCAAACTTCTGTATAGATAAAAATCAGATTTATAAAGCTGAAATAGAGACTAGCTATGGTAATATAAACTTGGATCTTTATCCTAAGGCGGCACCATTAGCAGTTAACAACTTCGTATTTTTATCAGAGTCTGGTTTTTATAACAATAATATATTTAATAGGATTGTAAAAGGCTTTGCTGTTCAAGGGGGAATTCCAGCAAATGATACATCAGGTGGTCCAGGTTATCATTTTGATGATCAAATAAATCCGACTAGTTTAAATATGCCATCACTTCTTATAAATGCATATAAGAAGAAAGGGTATGTATATGATTACAATGTAAAATCTATACCATTTGCTCCATACGTTATAGCTATGGCAAGTTCTGGAGCAAATACAGATGGAAGCCAATTCTTTATAACAACGGGGAAGGATACTCAATTAAATGGACTTTATACTGTTTTTGGAAAAGTTACATCAGGGATAAGTGTAATTAACAAACTTAATAATGCTCCTGTTAATGTAAAAGCTCACCATGCTCCAATAAACAAGATATATATTAAAAGGATATTAATTAACCCCTAAGAGTTTATTATATTAATTGATATATTCTTTATATTTGATGGAAGAAATCCTATTATTGAAAATATATCTGGGTTATCTTTTATATTTACTGAATTAACATTCTTATTTTCCTTTATTATACTAATCGCTTGAGAGAATGATTTGCCTTTAATTTGATTTAATATATTTTCTTTATTTATATTTTTAAATAAATCTCCAGTATAACTTACTTGTATTTTTATATCTCCAGAAGAGCCTATATAAGTCTTTGTTATATTATAATTTAAAGATTTTATTATATTACCTGAATTAGAGATATTTTGCTCAATAGCAGATTTTATATCTGAAGGTTTATAACCTTGAGCTTCTGTTTTAGTGCTCATAGAAAGATTTAGTACTTGTGCAACAGCTCCTACTGAATGATCAAATGTTTTGTTTACAACTACATTTTTTATACTTTGAGTCACTACAACTATTGATGGATTTATACTAGATATTTTACTCTCTCCTCTGGAGAATAGATTTTGAGATAAAGTTTGTTCCAAATTATTTACATCAGATTGAGCTACAACTTGCTCTTGTGTGGTAGTGGCATTTCCTTGGGAAAAATCGCTAGAATTTGATGCAGTTATTGATGGATATGAGGAATTACTAAAAGTATCTCCTTTCCCAACTGCGTTATTTGTATTTAAAGTTACATTTACAGAAGAACTTTGTCCATTTGTTGTACCTGTAATACTAGATTGTGCTGCAGGTACACTTACAGATGAAGGTGTTTGGAAGGATACATTATTCTGGTCTGTGAAAGTTGTCCCAGTTGGTATAGTAACTGGATTTGAAGATGTGTTATAGAATATAACTGATCCTTGAGCATAATTTCCTTGTTGTACGGTTTTTTGCCCTGTAGTTGGTATTGAATCTGATCCAGATTCATTTACAGATACTAACTGAGAAGGTATTGTTAAACTATTGCCATCTACGGATGACACATTAGGAGATACAGTTATAAGAGCTGTGGATTTTTTAAATGTCCCTTTTACAGCTATATCTACAGAAGATTTAGTTAGGAATAGGTAGTAGATAATAAAAATTAATAAAAGTATAAATATTGATGCAAATATTATAAGCTTATTTCTTTTAATATTATCTTTTTGGTCTTTAAAGAAGTTGCTTTTAAATACATTAGACATTCCTTCTTTTTTATCTTTTGGTATACTTTCGAAATTTTTTTCAGTAGGTATGTTTTTTTCTTCTTTATCTGTATCAGAGAATGATGCAATATCTCCTCCAGCAATAAGATCAAATCCATCAAGAGATACTTTTTTAGTTGGTATTACTGGCTCTTTATTAAATTCGACCCTTTTAATATTCTCTTTAGCTGTATCACTTGCAGATGTTGGAGGTACAGGTATAGCTTTTTCGCTATCAATTTTATTTACACTTGGAGGGGTTTTTTCTAACTGAGGTTCATCATCATCCTTGTATTCGAAAAATTTTTCGGGCTCATTTGTTTTTGCTGAATTATCTATTGTTTGATAAATATCATCTCTAAATGGGACTTTATTTGATGAAAAATTTGCATCGTGGATTCTTTTCTTTAATCTTACTGCCTCTCTCCATGTGTCTTGGTCCACCTCTCCGATTTTTGCTGCAGTTATAAATCCTGCATTTAAGGCAATATTTCTTCCTTGATCATCCATTGTTACAATTACAACGTCTTTATCATTCTTATCAATTACCTTTCTTAGCATTTTTAATCCTACTAATGAGGTTATTATTCCAGATCTTTCAGGAATAACCAGTATAACTCTATTAGTTTCTGCTTTTAGAATCTTTTCGCTTATAAATGTTATTTCGTCATCAAGATCAACGAATATTTTTGTATCTTTCATTTTTTATATTGCAATTATTACATCATCTTTTATTATATCAAGAACTATCCTTGCAAGAGATACAGGAGTTACATCTTCAGGTTTTGTTAATTTTAATGTTTTATCTATTATGCCATCAATTTTTTCTGGAGACAAAAAATTAATTTTTGGATTTCTATGAAAAGGTAAAATTACAGACCAAGGATATTCAACAAGTTTTGTTCTTATTTCTGTTAATTTAGATCCACCTCCACATAAAAGTATTTGATCTGGATACACTTTTATATTTTCCATTTCCTCTAAAGCTATTTCTATACCCGAAATCCATAAATCTAAGTCCTTTTTTATAGCATCTCTTAGTTGCAAGGATTTTGCTTTATCAAGCTCATTCTCTGCATATTCTATTTTCAATTTCTCTGCATCTTCATAAGATATCCCTACATCTGATGCTATTCTTTTGGTGAAAGATCTTCCTCCCATTGCAAACATTTGTGTATCTTGAAAAGTTCCCTGTGATACAATTGCAACATCAGATGTTCCTCCTCCTATATCTATTATTATTGCATCAAAACTAATGTCTCGTGCTCCTTTGACAGATCTAGCTATAGCGAATGGTTGTACTGCTATTACTATTGGAGTCAATTTAAGCTCTTTTAAGATATCATCTAATGCTCCTGCAAATATTAAAGGTGTATAGACGAAATAGATATTCAAGGTTACTTTTTTCCCTTGGAACCCGATTGGTGTCGATACTTTATAATCATCTATATATGTATCAGTAACTGTAGCATTAATAAGTTTTATTTGGGTTTTGTCAGATCCGGTTGAAAGAGTGAATTTTTTTATCGCTTCATCGTATGCAGTTTCATGGACTTTTTCAAGTATACTTTTTATCTCAGCATCATCTATTTTATCTTCGGGATTTTCTCTCTCATAATTTATTTTTATTCCAACTCCTTTTACTAATTCTCCTGCTATTCCAACTACAACTTTGTCTGGAGTTTTTTCTATATTCTCTCCAACTTCTTCCATAGCAAGATCTATAGATTTTTGACATGTAGAAATAACACTTTTTATGTTTGTTACAACACCTCCTCTCATAGCATTCAGGGGTTGTCTTACTTTACCATATCCATATATGATTACATTATCATCTTTGATATCACATATAAGTGTTTTTACAAATTCTGTTCCTATATCCAAAGATATAAAATTATTGGTCTCTCCTTTTGATTTTTTCCCGAATATAGCCATTTTTAATATATTTTAATTTTATTCTTCTTTTTTTCTGATTAGTTTTACTATAGTATTTAGTATTTTATCTGCAGTTTTTATTTTACCTAAAACATTTACTTTATCAATTTTGTTATTAATAAGAGTGTTAATTTTTTCTTGCTCATCTTTAGTGTTTTTCGCTATCCCTGAAATATTTTCTATGACATTTTTTCCTTCTTTAACATTTTTATCCAAATCATATATGAGTTTTACTAGTAATGCTAATATAATTATTATTAAAATAGAGACTAGAATAAATGTGATATTATATATTATTTCCATAGATATAATATATCACAAAATTTTAATTTTTTGTTATAGAGATTGATTTTGTTTTACTATTATAATCTATTATTAGTATTTGAAAACCTGAACCTTTTGGAGTTATATTTTTGTTTTGGTAATAAATAGAAATATCGGAAAGATTACCCACAGTAAGAACCATGTTATATATACCTTTTAAATCAACTGTATTTTTAAGAATTTTGTTATAAATTGTTTTATTTTCAACAACTGCATTTATATAAACTGGAGATGTATAATCTTTTATCTCTATACTAAAGGCATTTTTATTATTAGATGTATTCTTTTTTAAGTTTATATATGTAATATCGTATGTAATGTTAGTTTCTTGACCAAATTGGTTTTTAATATTTAGATCTATATTATTTAAACCTTCTTGTAGTCCAATTTGTTGAGTGAAATCTCCATTCAATGTCACATCATTTATTTTTACTCCATCTATATATAGAAAATCACCATTTTGTATTTTACCTGAAAAATTCACATAAGATTTGGTTGTGTTAAATATATGCTCTTGTGGAGATGAGATCTCTACCTTTGGTGGAGTTTTAAAAATCAAATATTCATGTATACCATATATTATTATTGTAGCTATAAGTAATATAAGAAGAACTATATATAGTGTTATGTTCTTATAGAAGATAGAGTTTATTTTTATTTTTTTATTTTTTTTCTTTATCATGTGGCTCTCAGTCTTGTTGTGATCTCTTCTGAATAACATTACTGCTTCCTCATGATTTAATCCTAGATATTTTGCATATATTTTTATAAACCCTTTTGTGGTTGAAAGAGATGGAATTTTGTCAAATTCACCACTTTCTATATATTTTAGATATTCTTTTTTTATTTTAGTAGCATTAGAAACGGTGTCTAATGTGATTTTATTCTCAAGTCTAGTTTTTTTTAATATCTCTGATATATTTCTCATAATCTGAATAAATCTAAACTGTTTTTATATATAATATCTTCAATATTAGGATTATTTTTAATATTTTTAATATTTTCAAGTACGTATATTATATTTGTTGATTTATTAAGTTTTTCTTTTCTCTTTGGCTCAGGTGTTAAGAAGGGGGAGTCTGTCTCAATTAAAATTTTTTCTGGATTAGTCTCTTTTATTATTTCTCTTATATGATTAGCATTTTTGAATGTAGATATTCCGTTGAAAGATAGGTAAAACCCCAAATTCTCTATCTCTTCAAGTATTTTTATGTCTCCGTCTGCAGAATGTATAACCCCACTTATACTATCTCCTTTTTTATAATAGTCTTTTAATATATCTAAAGTATCTTTTAAAGCTTCTCTTGTATGTACTATTAATGGAAGATTTTTCTCTTTTGCAAATTCTATTTGTGTTCTAAAATTCTTATTCTGTATATCTTCTTCATTTGGTTTGTAATAGTAGTCAAGTCCACACTCTCCTATAGCTATTACATCATTTGAATATATATCTTCTAAATCTTTTCTATTTAATATTTTTTGAGTTTCTGTGGGATGAACCCCTATTGCATATGAGAGCATAGGGTGTTTAAATTTTTTATTATTTTTAGAGTCTATTAATGTTGTTCCCGGAACTATTAATTTTACTATACCAAGATTTTTACACTCGTCTAAAATTGAGTCTATATCATCATAGTAATCTTTATTTGTATGAGAGTGAGTATCAATAATCATTTTTTTCTATTTTAGGGAATAATATATATGGGCTGTTTATTTTTCCATATATTGGGGAATATGAGAAATTATTAATTTCTGTATTTATAATCTTTGACAATTTTTCCATTGATTCTGGTATTATTGGTGTTAAAGCAATATTTAGTGCATAAACGTATTGGAATAATATATATATATCTTTTTTATCCTTACTTTCCCATATTTTTAGAGAGTCAAATAATCTATTAGCATAATCTGATAAATCTATTATTTCTCTTAATGCAGCTTGAAATTCAAAATTATTAAAAAATGAAGAGATTTTTTCAATTTTCTCTTTGATATATTCTTCTTCTTTTTTAGATTCATATTTTTCTACATTGGAATCGAAATATTTATCTATAAATGTTAAAGTTCTATTTATATAGTTGCCTACATTTGAAGAGAGTGTTTTATTTATTGCATCTTCTAAATTTTTAATATCAAAATTAGTGTCTTTTTTTTCTGGAATAATTGATGTTAGATAAAATCTCACATTATCTTTTCCGTAAATTTTTATTAAATCTTTAACACCAAAAGAAGATTTGCTTTTTGAAAGTTTTTTATTACCCATTGTTACATACTCAGAACTTACTATATATGTTGGAGGCGGAAGTTTATTTGCAAAAAGAATTGCAGGAAGCATTATTGTATGGAATGTTATATTATCTTTTGCCATAAAATATATACTTTTTGTTTCCTTAGTCCAATACTTGTTATTTTCCTCTTTTGTGTATTCAACACTTGCAGAGTAATATCCAATTAATGCTTCAAACCAGACATAGATTACTTTATTCTCATACCCTTTAATAGGAACTGGTATGCCATAATCAATATCTCTTGTAATTGATCTAGGCTTTAGCCCATCTTTCATATATGCATATGTCTGATCTATAACATTAGGTCTGAAAATATTCTTTTTAGAATCAATATATTTTTTAATTCTATCTTGGAATTTGGGAAGATCTAGAAAAAAATTTTCGGTCTCTTTTAGTATTGGTTCAGATTTACATACTATGCAATAAGGATCTATTATTTTTTCAAAGGTTATATAAATTCCACATTTATCACAGCTTTCTCCAACTCTAACCTCTTTATTTTTGCAATTTGGACATTCTCCTTCTACAAATCTATCCGGTAGAAACCTTTTCTCCTTTACACAGTAAGGTTGTATTTCTTTATCTATATATATGTCTTTATTTTCATACATATTTTTAAAAATTTTTTGTACTATTTTTTGATGATTCTTTGTGCTTGTAGATGTCCAAAGATCAAATTTTATATCAAGCATTTTAAAAACTTCTTCCCATTCTCTTTTATATTTATTGGCAATCTCTAATGGGGGAATATCCAGTTTTTCTGATAGAATTTTCGTTGGAGTTCCATGCATATCATTTCCTGATATTAAAACAGAGTCCTTATTTTGGAGTGCAAGGAATCTTTTATATATATCTGCTGGAAGATAATTTCCAGCTATATGTCCTACATGCGCTTCTCCATTTGAGTATGGCCAGGAGGTAGTAATAAAGTATCTATCTTCATTTTGCATAAGTGAAATTATAACATATTATTTTATATGCTATTTAGTATGAGGTATAAAACTATTGCAGTAATAGGTATTACTATAATCATTAATAAATCCAAGTTACCAAAAGCCCTAAGAAGTATTATAGATGTTATAGTAATCGATGGGATGAATCCTATCTTTACTATATCCAAAAAATCAACTTTCTTTTTAATTAAAAAAGTTAAGAATAATAGAAAAAATAGAAGTATTAAAAAAATTTCAAAACTGACTATATAAATATTATTATAATTTATAGATCCTTGTGAATTTTTTAGAGGAAGTATATATTGGGTTGATATAAAAAATATTATTATAAATAAGATTGTAAGAAAAAAAAGTTTTTTTGTGGGGCTTTTCTTTTTACTCATAAATTATAAATTTTTTGTTACATCAATTAGGAAATTTTTCAAATCTTTTCTTCCCAATATCATATCATATTTTAAATGATCCCTTTCAGCAATACTTGTTGTTGTAATAATTTCGATTTCCTCTTCAACAAAAGTTAATTTAATATTCACTAATGGTCTTAGAGATATACCATTAGATGATTTTAATACAATATATTTTCTATCTGGGTTTTCTTTTTCTAATTTTTCCTTAATTCTGTAATAAGAGTTTATGTCTATATTTTTAGGGATATTAGCTTTTTGGAATTCTTCAATTATGTCAGAGTACCCAACTTTTCCTGCGATTTCATAAGATATAGCATTAGAATAAGCTCCGGTATCTACCTTTGCTATTATATTTTCCTTGTCATTAAGCCTTACTTTTGTATTTCTTCCAAGGACTATTTTTCCCGTAATTTCACTTATCTCTTCCTCAATTTCTCCTCCAAATATTTGTTTTGCTATATTTATATTTGATTTTATATTATTAACTTTTAATTTTGATATAGATTCAAGCCTTTCTTTTAAACCATCTTTATTGGCAATCTGTATTGACAGTCCAGGTCTTGCGTTAACTTCCATTACTAGTGGACCTTTTTCCTTATCTATTGATATATCTACTCCAGTAAATGATGCCTTTATCGCTATGCTAGATTTTATTGCCATTTCAAGTATTTTATCCCAGTAAGGTATTTTAATCCCTGTTAATTTTTCTTCTGTATCTGGGTGATTTTCGATATATTCATCTTTCATGATAGCGTTTGTAGTTGTCCCATTTGCTATATCTATTCCAACTCCAATTCCTCCTGAATGAAGATTAGCCTTTCCTTTAGACTCTATAGTAGGTATTCTTAGCTCTGCCATAATTGGAAAGTTTTTATATATTATAACCCGTATGTCTGGAAGTCCTTCTGAGATATGTAAACTTTGTTTAAAAAAGTCTGGATTTTTTATTCTTTCTTCAAGAATAACCTTATCATTCTTTTTATTGATTGAATAATATCCATTTAGTATATTAACCATATGTATTTTAAGCTCACTTAAGTTTATGATTTGTTTATTTGCAGATATCCAGGCATCTTCGTCTTCCAAATTTCTTTTCTTTTTTCTTCCATAAAGTATTATTATTCCTTCTCCCCCTAAGCCCTTATTAGGCTTTATAACAAAACTATTAGGTAATGAAGAAAAATCGAAAGAGTTAATCTCTTCAAAACTTTTTATAATAGAAATAGTTTCTGGAGTAGGTATGAGATTTTCTTTTAAAATTTCCTTTACCCTTATTTTTGAATTTGATATTGATATACTCTTTCTATCTGTATATAGAAGATTCCTTGCATTAATTCCTAATACACTTTTTGAGAGTTTTTTATATTCTTTGAGCTGCTTTATCATTCCTTGTTAACATTTCTGAATCTATAAAATTCTCTTACCCTTAAAGATGAAAATCTACCTATGTATATATCAGCAATAATTGCTATTATAGATATATAGGGATATTTAAGAAGAATCATTTTTGAAAAATCGTTAGCGATAATAAGATAGGATATCACAGTGAGTATTATTGTCTCTATGTATATTATATTACCCCTTCTCTCTCCTTTATTAATCTTTGTAAATGATAGTGAATCTGCAAGAAGAATAAGGACAAGTACTGAGTATATAGAGATTTTTGTATTAATACCCAAAAAAGAATGTGCAAGATAAAGTGAGAGTATTATAGAAAGAGATGCTATCGATATAACTACGGCAATTTTTGCAGTGTAGTGAAGTTTTAAATCTTTTATAAAATATTTTATTATATAATCAAAGAATAATATAAAAAAAGTTATTATAAGGCCTAAAACAAGTCCTGTTGATATAAATGCAAGAACAGATAGGGTCGTTATAAAAAGATTAAATGATTGTACCCCTATGACTTCCTTTGAGAATAATACTATAGTTGCAACTATGGGTATTGCCAAAAGTAGGTATAAAAAGTTAGAACTTATACCTGTACTCATTAAAAATATAGTAATTTCGTTCATAATATAGGCTTAATAAAATAACAGAACCTGTTTTATCATAAATTTTCTAATTTGTCTATGTCTAATTATTTATTTAATGGGATAAAAATACAATACCGTTTTTGATATAAGGTCAGTTTGTTTCTCTGTAATCAGTTAATAGCCTTTCTACTTCTTTGTTCTTAAGTTTTTTTAATGCTTTACTTTCAATTTGTCTTATTCTTTCTCTTGTAACTTTAAATTCTCTTCCAACCTCTTCAAGTGTTCTTGCAACTCCATCTTGAAGTCCGAATCTTAGCTCAATTACCTTTCTTTCCCTATCAGAGAGGGTAGATAAAACTTCCTGTATTTGTTTGCTTAAATAATCTCTATTTGCTATATCTTCAGGTTGTGGAGTATTCTCATCTGCTATGAAGTCTGCAATAGTATTTGCATTACTTCCATCATCACCAACTGGAGTAGAAAGTGAGGTTGGATATTGAGATATTTTTAGAATTTCCTGAACCTGTTCAACTGTTTTTCCCATAGCTTTGGCAATTTCTTCTGGCCTAGGGTTTCTTTGTAGTTCAATTGCTAGCTTTCCCCTTATTTTCTGCATTTGATGAATAGTTTCAATCATATGTACAGGGATTCTTATTGTCCTCTCTTGATCCGCTATAGCTCTAGTTATAGCTTGTCTTATCCACCATGTTGCATAAGTTGAAAATTTATATCCCTTTTTGTAGTCAAATTTATCAACAGCTCTCATAAGACCCAAGTTACCCTCTTGTATTAAATCAAGTAGATCCAAGCTTCCTTTTCTTACCCATTTCTTTGCTATAGATACAACTAATCTTAGATTAGATGTAGTAAGATATTCTTTGGCTTTTTTATCTCCTTTTTTTATTCTTTTTGCAAGAATAACCTCTTCCTCCCCAGTAAGAAGTGGGATTCTTCCGATTTCTTGTAAATATGCCCTTATAGGATCAGAATCTATATTTGCCTGTATAGTACGCAAAACTTTAATCTTATCTTCAAGGCTCATAACTTCTTTTTTAGGCTGTTTTTTAGCACTATTAACTTGATCCTTAGGTCTCTCTTCCTCATATATAAGATCTATATGCTCTTTCTCAAGCTCTATAAAAAGATTGTCTATAGTATCTACATCATTTTCTATAAAAGGAAAAGTATTAAGTATATCTTCTTCAACTAGAAAACCTCTTTCTTTTCCCTTCTGAATTAAATTTTGGAGTGCAATATCTTTTGGATTTTTATCTTTCATAAGGCATTTATATATATCTTAATTATAACATAATAATTGTAATATTTAAAAAAACCGGTGTATAATAATTTTGTATGGATGAAAGTCAAGAAATAAAAATTTTTTCTATATATTCAGCAATAGTTGAGTCAATATCTTTGTTTTTTAAAAGTGTCAATGCTTTCTATTTAGGTTTGATATCAATAATTTTTGGAAGTATTTTTTTTGCAATAAATTATTTTAGAATTAGTAGCAGTTATTTAAATGGACTGAGTAATATGAACTCCAAAATCTCAAAACATTTATCATTGCAGATAAATTCTTTTGTATCTCATAATTTAAATGTTATTATTCTGGTAATAATCGTTGCTATAGTTTATTTATTAGTATCGATTTATTTTACATCCATATCATCTGCAGGTCTTATAAATTATGTAATAAAGGGTGATATGCATGAGAATTTTAATGATTCTTGGAGATATGGAAAATCAACCTGGGTAGATTATTTTGTATTTCTTATTTTATATTATTTAATTTATGTAATATCATTCTTCATTTTACTTCTTTTGATATCATTTTTAACTATTATTGTTCCACCTTTAGGTCTTATTCTGCTTGTACTTTTGATACTGTCAATTTTTGTAGCAGTTCCTCTAAGTTCCATTGGGGTAAGGTTAGTGATAGATAGAAAAACTGATATCGTAGAGGCTATAAAAAATACATATATATCATTTTGGAAAAATATTGGTTTTTATCTTAAGGTTATTCTTTTTTACTTATTAGTACTTATCCTTTTGTCTTTAATCTTTTCTTATGGGATAGAATTTTTAATAATAATTGTTACGCAGTCATTATTTAGAAGCAATATATATTTAGGTATAACTTCAGGGGTTATAGGTATATTTATAGTTATCTATATATCAGCATTCATTAATGTTTTTTCATCTGCGTTTTGGAGTAAGGTTTATGTTTATCTTAGAGATAATAACCATCTCTGATAGATTTAAATATAAATAACTGTGCCCACCCAGAAAAATTTTCAAAATTCTTTTTTATTTGAATTTTCTCTTCTTTTCTTTTAACTCTTTTTTTAAGATATCTTTTAATCCAAACATCTTCAGGAAATGCATCATGAAATCCTAGTGAATAAAGTAATATACAATCAGAAACTTTATCTCCTATACCAGGAAAAGATAAAAGAGTATTTTTAGCATCAGTATATTCTTTAGCTTTTAATTGATAAAGATCTAAATTATCTGAAATTAACTTTTGTGCACTTTTTTTTATATACTCTGACCTGTAACCTAATTTTGCATCTTTTAAAATTTGATTATCTGCATCTTTCAATTTTTCTTTTGTTGGAAATGTATAAAAATCATCTGTAATTTTTTCTCCAAGTTTTTGAGATAAAATATCTCTTGAGAGTTGTACTTTTTTTATTGAGTTAAAACTAGATATTATATATGAAAAAAAACACTCATATGGTTCCTGATTAACTATCCTTAGACCTTTATATTTTTCTACAACAGGTTCGATCTCTTTATTTTTTAAAAGAATAGATATAATATTTTCGTAATCAATATTAAGATTAAAAAAATGTATTATCTTTTCCTCATCAATTTTAGGTGTGGATTCTATAATTAAGAAATTATTTCTTTGCTCTATTTGAATAAAGTGTTTTTCTAAAACCCCTATATATTTATATTCTCTTTCTCTTTTAAAATTAAAGCACTGTCCTGAGGAGAGTGTATATTCTAAATCAAAATCTTTTACAAGAATTTTTAAAGTACTCATATCAATGAGGCGCCCTTTATATCTGATAAATTATCATATGTAATTTTTAATCTTCCTTTATATTTTTTATATATATTTTTTTCTACCATATTTTGATATTCTTTCTCTTTACATATAAAAGATCCCTGAAACATTAAGGATGCGCTTTTATATTCATCTATATATGAGAGTATCGATTGGGCGAAAAGAGAAGAAGATAATTTTAGCATTTCTGAGTATGGGATTTCATATCTTATTGCCAGATCTTTAATTGAATTTTGAGCAATCAATCTTTCAAATGTAAGATTTTCATTTTGAAATATTTTTGGTAGTAGAAATTTAGGTAATTTATCATTTCCAAATTCCGAATTAAAAACTTTACTATCTTTAGTGTAAGATAAATTTACCCCAGTTCCTGATAAAGCACTAATGTGTATGTCAAAATTTTTATTCTTATATATGTTATATAAATTTACTGAAACTGAGTCATTTAAAACATTAAATTTGCCAATTTTTGAAGATAAAAGAAAGGTCTCTTTTTTAAAAGGAAGCTTTTTTGTAACTTTTGAATATGAAGAAAATTTAGCGTCTGTGAAATTTTCTTTTTTTATTGGAGTAAATGGATATGAAAATATTATTACAGTATTTTTATTTTGGAAATTTTTACTTTCATATATATTTTTTATATTTTTAAAAAATAACTCGGGATTTTCAAAATCTATATTTTCTTTGTATTGTTTTTCAATATCGAAATTTTTAAGAAGAGTAAAATATATATGAGATCCCCCAATTCCTATTATCGATGAGGATTTTTTTATTGATAGCTCAGTTGTATTTATAAGGGAGTCATATCCTTTATTTAAGATAAATCTTTTTATTATCTGAGTTTTATCTTCATAATTTAGATTCATACTTTTTTTTGACTTCTCTAGAAAAGTGTACTAATGATCCCATACCTATAACAAGTACAGTAACAGTTACCATGACAAATCCAATACCAAGATGGTGTAAATTACCAACATCTATTCCTGTATTAATTGACAATGATGCAATTTTAGGTAGAGCAAGGGTAAATATTCCACCTGCAATAAATATAGCTCCTCCATATGTAAGTGTTGTACCTGCTATTTTTGATGCAATTTTTATTCCTTCACTTTCTGGTATTTTCATCTTTCTAATCCAGCGGCCAAAAAATCCTCCAAAAATTATTTGTATAAGCATGGTACCTATTCCAAAAAGAAATCCAGGAAGGAATGCTACATATGCATTTGGCATTCTGGGAGTTATTATTGTATAAAGTATTAGGGCAAACGATCCAAATCCCCAGCCTGCAATAAACCCATGTACAAGTGCCATTGAAGGTTTTATCTCTTTTACATCCTCTTTCATATCATGGGTATGTTTCTTTCCTATCCATTTTGAGGGGAAAAGATCTAGATGCAAAATTTTTCTTGTTCCCATTACATACACACCTGCAATAAACATAACTAGACCAACTATAAGGTAGACATATCCATTTATTGAGAAAAAATCTTTTACTCTTATTAAGGCCAGATAAACTATTTCAGAAGCTAAAGCTCTCTGAATAGTAAATGCCAGGGTAAATAAAAAAGCTACAAATATACCCTTCTTTGTTGAAAATGATCCAATCGCATAGCTAAATGTAATTGGCCAAGTATGCTCATCTGGAGTTATTCCATGTATCATTCCCAGCATCAGAGAGTATAAGAGTAATAAAAAAAATCCAGCCATAATGTAGTTTTTATAACGTATAAATTATATAATCAATTTATTATAACATAATAAAAATGTATCAATTTGAAGAGGAAATAGTAGAAACAGATAATAGTAAAATTCCTAAATTTTATTCTAAAGGTTTTCTTCTAACAAGAAAAGGTGTTGGAGTAATGCAAAAAGTTAGAAGTCTAAGGGTAGATTTGAGTCAATTTTCTCTCACCAGTGAAAACAGAAGGGTATTGAGAAAAAATGAAGATGTATCGTTCTCAATTTATAATCTACCGCTAGATGATTATAATTGGAAGATACACAAAATGGGGGCTGATTTTTATAGACAAAGGTTTGGAGATAAAGTTATGAGTGCGAATAAAATAAAAGATATGGTGAAGGAGAAAAAAACATCTTTTAACAAATTGATGGTATTTTCTAAAAAATCTCAAGATCTTGGTTATGCTATTTGTTTTGAGTATGGGGAAATTTTACATTACGCTTATCCTTTCTATGATCTTTCCTATACGTCTAAGACTTTAGGCATCTTTATGATGACAAGGGCTATTATCTATGCTCAAGATGAATCTCTTAAGTATGTATATCTAGGTTCTGTAAATAGCAAGGAGGCTTTGTATAAGCTGCAATTTAGGGGTCTATCTTTTTTTGAAAAAGATTCTTGGAAAAGTGATTTAGAAGATTTAAAGAGGATGTTGAGAGATTGAATAGTTTAGTGTATAATATGGCAAATATGAAAAGTATGAGCGTTTATAAAAAATTTTGGGTATTTGCAATAGGAATTTTGCTTATAGCTATAGGTCTTTCTTCTGGTATTATTGTATTTGAGGTAATTATAAGTTTAATAGGTCTTTATTTTGTAATAGCTTCAATTATGGGTTCTTTTAGTTTTCTAAATGTACTATTTTCTCAAAAAGAAAAAGTAGCCGTAAAAAGTGAGAATCTGGATAGTGATGTGAAAAAAGTTACAGGAGAAGTGAAAACAAGGGAGACAAAAAAAACTGTAGCAAAAAAATCTAAATCTACAGTTTCAAAATCTAAGAGTGTGGGCTCAAAGAGTACAAAAGTTTCAAAAAAAGCTCCTGCAAATTCAAGTAAAAAATCTGATAAAAAGACTTCAAAAAAATAATCCAAAATATTAAAAAATTTTCTTATATTTTCAATTAAAAATTCAATATTTTCATTTGACAAAAGATTAAATATTATCTATATTTATAGGTAATATTATGCATAATTTAAGAAGGTTTTTATCAATCTTAGCTTTTAGTGCTTTATCTCTTTTTTTGTTTTCTTTTGGGGGAAAGATTTATGCCGCCCCTGCTTCACTTTTGAATTATCAAGGAAGACTTGAAAATGCTCAAGGGGATCTTTTGACTGGAAATTACTATATAGCTTTTTGTATATATAACTCAACCACTGCGACTGCTTGTGCTCCAGGATCTACTCCAACCCCAGGAGCAATGAGTACTGCAGGGACATCTTCTGGAACATTGAATGGAGCTTTGTGGGGAGAAGTACAGTACTTTTCAAATACTAATACTCCTTCAAATGAGATATCAAATGGAGTTTTCAATGCTCAATTAGGAGAGTACTCTCCAATAACAGGATCTTTATTTCAAGGCAGTAGTAACTACTATATCGGATTTAATGTTTACAATGGAACTGGCTGGGATGGTCAGATGACTCCACTTCAACCTATAGATCAGGTGGCCTACGCTATGAATAGTGCTCTTCTTCAGGGTTTTTCTCCTTCTCAGACACCTGGAGCTAATCAAGTGGTTGTAACTAATGGAAGTGGTGATATAACATTGGGTGCTACTAATCCTCAAATTAATGCAACGGGTACAAATTCTTTAACTCTTAATGGAGGAGGTGGTACTGGAAATATACAATTTTTTAATTCTTCAAATTATATAAACTCATCTGGGGATTTAAATCTGTTAGGTGGGGGTACATTTGGCGGAAATATAACTTTGACTGGAGTAAATCCTCAAGTAGATGCAACGGGAAGTAACGATTTAATCTTAAACAATGGATCTACGGGAGATGTATGTTTTAATACGTGTTCAAATTATGTTACATCTTCTGGAAATATAACTCTAGTAGGAACTGGTGTAAATAATATAAATGGAAATACTATACTTACAGAAGCGGATCTTAATATATCTGGCTTATATCAGGTAACGGGTCTTGTAGTAGTATCAACAGCTCAGACGGGAGGAACTATTGCAGCTGGAACATATTATTATCAAGTAGTTGCACAGAATTCTTCAGGGGTATCATTCCCATCTCAAGAGATATCTGTAAGTTTACCTCCAATATCTTCTCCTACAGGATTAACAGCAACAGTAGGGACATCGGGTACAGTAGGATCAGATTTGGCAGCATCAACAACATACTATTATGAGGTAACAGCAACAACACCAAACGGAGAGACTACACCATCAGCACAGGTATCGGCAGTGGAGGGAACAACTGCATATCCCATAACACTTACATGGAGTGCAGTTGCAGGAGCAACAGGGTATAACATATATAAAGGTACTGTGTCGGGGTCGGATTACTTTTTAGCATCTGTTGGGAGTACTAGTTCTAGTTATACAGATTCGGGATCAGTAGCAACAACTAGCACAACACCACCTAGTACTAATACAGCAACGACAAATACCAATACAATTAGTCTTTCTTGGAATACTGATGTTGGGGCAACTTCTTATATTATTTATAGATCTTCAGATTCTGATTTTTCTCCGTCATACTCACAGACAACTACATCTACAACTTTTACAGATACAGGAGGAGGAGTAGTAGTTACATCTCCTGAGACTGCTTCCTCAATAGCTCAAACTGGTGGTGGGAATTTAAATTTATCTAATAATGAGACACTTGGGGGTGGATCTCTATCTTTGAATAATAGTTCAGGAAATATTATTAATTCAAATTCGTCATTAGGTATAGATGTTGGTAGTTCTGCTGCAAATATTGGAGATTTGCAAAGTACAACAGCTCTTCCTGGTGGAGGAACTGGGTCAGTTAAGATTGTATATAACGGATATATGTACAATATCTCAGGAAACCATGGTAATTGTGGATCATATTGTGAAGAGGAGAATGTTTATTATGCTCAAATTCAGTCAAATGGTTCTGTTGGCACTTGGGAAAATACTACACCATATCCGATATATGTAGAAAACCTAAGTGCAGTTGAGTATGGTGGATATATTTATGCATATGGAGGATTAATGAGTGGAGTCTCATCTACAAATGCTGTGTATTCAGCAAAAATCAACTCTGATGGCACTTTAGGGCAATGGGTCCAACAAAACTCCCTTCCAGGATCTTTATCATCTGCTGTATATTTTGAATATAACGGATATATATATGATATAGCTGGGTCTATAAATGGTATAGATCATAATTCTCAGGGTTATTATGCACAAATAGTTTCTGGTGGTGTATTGGGAAATTGGAAAACCCTTACAGCAAATAGTCCTGTTGATGCGAATCAAGGTTTTGAGTATAGAGGTTATGCATATGTGTCAGCCGGAACTAATGTTTATTATGGACAAATACTTAGCAATGGAGATATACAATCTTGGACAGTTACTACTTCTTTACCTTCAAATAGTTCCTCAGTTTGGCTAGGTGATTATGGGGGATATGCATATTCTTTATCTCAGAATAATTCTCCTTCCTATTATTCACAAATACAACCTAACGGTAGCTTAGGTAGTTGGAATGAACTTTCAATAACACTTCCTTATGTTAATGGAGAATTTGGATATCAAAACGCACTTTTTTCAAATGGATATATTTATGTGGTTGGTATTGGGGGAATAAATAATCTTTCATACGCACCTGTAGGTAATAGTAATATTAATATTGGAAATTCTCTATCTTTATCTTCAAGCGGTGATATCATATCTTCAGGCAATGGTAGTTTTTCAGGCGGGTCTTTAAATCTTTCTAATACATCTTCAAATAATATAAATTCTAGCTCACCTTTAAATATATCAACATATAATACCAATCCTTCTCTGCAAAGTTGGAATCCTACGAGTTTACTACCTGCAGCAGTAAGTGGAGGAGGGAGTGTAGAGTATGGAGGATATGTATATGATATAGGAGGAGAGACAGGAAGATCAGCAGTATCAAGTGTGTATTATGCCCAGATACAAAGTGGAGGAGGACTGGGTACATGGAATAGTACGACATCACTACCTACAGCAGAGAGTGGAATAAGTGTAGTAGAGAGTGGAGGATATATATATGTAATAGGAGGAAATGATGGTATTGGAGATGTAAATTCTGTATATTATTCCCAGATACAAAGTGGAGGAGGATTAGGATCATGGAATAGTACGACATTACTACCTAATAGTGTAGAGAATGTAGGGAGTGTAGAGTATGGAGGTAATATATATATATTAGGAGGAAATAACGGTACGAGTTATACAGGAGATGTATATTATGCGCCGATAAATGGTAATGGATCATTAGGAGGTTGGACATCTACGACAGCACTACCTGTGAGTATGTCTGGGGTAGGAGTAGTAGAGTATGGAGGATATATATATGTAGTAGGAGGGTACAACGGTAGTGTAAATGAGAGTAGTGTATATTCGTCACAGATTGGAAGTAATGGAGTATTGGGATCATGGGAGAGTACGACATCATTACCTACACAGGTATCAGGAGAGGCAGTTACATCATATGGAGGTAATTTATATGTTGCTGGTGTGGGATCTTCAAATGTATATTTTGCAACTTTCAATACAGATGGAACAATATCTAATTTTAGCATTACAAGTTCTCTTCCATCTTCTTATTCTGGAGGTAGTATTTTTGAAAATGATGGATATATGTACTATTTGGGAGAAGGAAATGTTTCTTCTGCTGCAGTATCAAATGCTGATTTATCTGGTAATAATAACACACTTACACAGACATCTGTTTCAGTATCTAACTCCTCTCCTATAACAGGATCAGATAGTTCAGCATACTTTAATGGACAGAATTCATATATGGTCCCTCCTAATAATCTAAATAACCAGTCCATATCAACAGTATCTACAGTATCATTGTGGTTTAAGACTACATCAGATGGAGGATTATGGGGAACATCAAATAGTGCACCATTTAACTCTAGTAGTAGCTATACACCAGCTCTATATGTAGGGACTACGGGACTTTTGCAAGGTTTGTATTACAATGGAGGTACGAATACAATAAACTCATCATCCCCTGTCAATAATGGAGTCTGGCATAACGCTGTTATAGTGGCTGATGGTAATACTCAGTCAATTTATTTGGATGGTTCATTAGTTGGAACGGCATCAGGAGTAAATGCACAGAATGACCCATATGAGACTTTAGGCATTGTAGATGCTAATGGTTGGCCTAATAGCTTTAATTCAAATAATGGGTGGTTTCCTTTTAATGGAGATATAGCAGATGTATCACTATTTAATACGGCATTAACCTCATCTCAGATAAGTAGCCTTTATTCAGATACCACATCTCAGAGTACGTATAACTCTGGTGTATTATCTTTATCTCCTGTAGGTTTTTGGGAACTTTCAAAAGATAAAGGAACTAATGTCTATTATTCACAGATTGGAAATGGAGTTAATATTGGAAGTAATAATCAAAATAATATATCTTTAAATACAGTTGGAGATATTACTCTTAATAATGCAGGTCTTATATCTGCAGGTGGAGAGACTATAAATGGTAATCTAAATGTGGTGGGAATCTCTACTCCTACTGGATTACAGCTATCATCATCAGTTATAGGAGGTAATCTAACTCCAGGTACTTACGGTTACCAGGTAGTAGCAGTAGGAGCTCAAGGAGAAAGTTTAGCTACCCAATCGATACAGGTATCTACATCTGCTATCTCTTCGCCTACAGGATTAACAGCAACAGTAGGGACATCGGGTACAGTAGGAGCAGATTTAGCTGCATCCACAACATACTATTATGAAGTAACGGCAACAACACCAAACGGAGAGACTACACCATCAGCTCAGGTATCAGCAGTAGAGGGAACAACCGCATATCCAATAACACTTACATGGAGTGCAGTGTCAGGAGCGACAGGGTATAACATATATAAGGGAACTACATCTGGGTCGGATTACTTTTTAGCATCAGTTACTAGTACGAGTTATACTGATTCGGGATCAGTAGCGACAACGAGTACAACCCCACCTAGCAGTGATACAGCGACGACGAATACGAATAGTATATCTGTAGCATGGAATCCTGTAGAGAATGCGATAGGGTATAAGGTATACAGGGAGAATTTGACTAGTTTTGCTATTAATAGTACATCTGATCTGAATCCACCTGTAGGACTTACTGCTACATTAACAACTACTGCATCATCAGGATCAGATTTAGCTGCATCAACAACATATTATTATGAAGTGACAGGAATATCTGCCAGTTCTAATGGGGAGACCACAGTTTCAAATCAGGCATCTGTAACTGAGGGTACAACTGCATACCAGGTGAGTCTTTCTTGGTATTCAGATGGAGCCAATAGTTATCGTATATATAAATCTACTACGTCTGGAGGGGAAGGTTATCTTGCTCAAGTCTCTAGTACAGTTTGTGTTAATGGAGTCTGTACATTTACAGATACAGGATCTGATCCAATTGAACAAAATATAACATATTGGGATAATACTACTTCATTACCTAATGCAATAAGTAATGAGATATCATTAGAATATGGAGGATATGCATATATAATTGGTGGAGGATCATCTTCTACATATTATGCACCAATCAATTCGAATGGGACAATAGGTACGTGGACGAGTACTACACCTTTTCCAGTTACGGGGCAGAATTATGGTACTGGTGTTGAATACAATGGTTATATTTATGTATTGGGAGGCTCTAACAGCAGTGCAGGACAGTCGAATAATGTTTATTATGCACCGATCAATACAAATGGGACAATAGGTACATGGACAGCTACAACAGTATTGCCGTATTCAGTTCAGAGTATATCTGCAGTGGAATATGGTGGGTATATGTATATATTTGGGGGGTTAAATGGGAATTTCCAAACGAGTAGTGTATATTCATCTTTGATAGGTTCTACTGGGGCTTTAGGTTCTTGGAGTGCAGAGACATCGTTACCTGTTACCTTGGGATATTCTACTGCATTTGAGAATAATGGTTATGTATATATGTTTGGAGGTGGAAATGTTGAGAATTGTTGTGGTATTGATTCTGCTGTATCTACGGTATATTATGCGCAGTTAGGCAGTGGGGGTACATTAGGAATGTGGCAGTCAGCAACATCGTTACCAACCTCATTATGGTTAGCATCGTCATTTGAGTATAATGGATATGCATATGTAGTTGGTGGACAGAATAATCCTAATTTTGGTGCTGGTAGTGTAAATACAGTATATTATGCTGCGATAAATACAAACGGTACACTGGGTGAATGGTATACAGATTCGGCTTATTTGCCAGAGGATATTGGATCTGCAGGAGCATTTGAATACAATGGATATGCATATGTATTTGGGGGAAGTAATAATGGTACAAGTTATAATAATGTCTTGTATTGGGCAATATCATCGGTTGCTCAAATACAAAATTATGTCCAAACGTCTATTCCTTCTGGTACAGATACCTCTGTAAGTGTTGAGTATAATGGATACTTATATGAGGTTGGAGGGTATACCTCCTCTGGGGAAACTGCTAATGTATATTATGCACCGATCAATACAAATGGGACAATAGGTACATGGACAGCTACAACATCACTCCCTGTGAGTTTACACTACTCTACAGGAGTAGCATATAATGGATACATATATACATTCGGAGGGTATAGTAATTCAGCGGGCAATTCTATAAGTACAGTCTATTATGCACCAATCAATTCGAATGGGACTATAGGTGTATGGTCTACAACAACGGCTCTCCCCTATGCAGATTATGAATTGTCTTCTGTTGAATATGATGGATATGTATATATCTTGGGGGGAAATGAGGCTAATGTTGGAACAGTAGCAGGGGTCTATTATGCACCGATCAATACAAATGGGACAATAGGTACATGGACAGCAACTACATCTCTGTCTCAAAATATACAATGGGCTACAAGTGTTGAATATAATGGGTATATATATGAAATAGGTGGAAGTAACAATGGTAATGCAGATTTATCAGCAGTTTATTATGATACAATAAGTACAACAGGTGGATTAGGTTCTACATGGACGGTAACCACATCCCTCCCTCAAAATATAGATAATTCTGTGAGTGTTGCATATAACGGGTATATATATGAAATAGGGGGGTATAATGGAAGTTCATATTTAAGCATAATTTATTATTCTCAAATACAAACTAACGGAACATTGGGATCTTGGAATCCAGAAGTATCATTTTTACCTCAGGGAGGTATAGATGGTGCATCTGGAGTAGAATATGGAGGGAGTTTGTTTTATATAGGAGGATATAATGGATCTTATCTGTCAGAAGTTTATTCTTGGCCAATTAACAATTATTATGTAACAAGTCCTTTTGGAATAAATGATTCCGCAACTAATTTACCTGAAAGTATCTACGAGGCCTCTTCTGTGACATATAATGGGTATATATATGAGATAGGAGGGCAAGATGGTAATGGGAATAATCTTGTCTTTTATTCCAAAATTAAATCTAATGGAGGTATATCAGGGTGGAATCAAACCACCCCTTTACCTCAAGGAATATATCAAGCTAAAGCTATAGTTTATGGAGGATATATATATGAAATGGGGGGGTGTGGTAGTGCAGGTGATTGTGCTACAAACCTAATATATTATTCGCAAATTCAAAATGATGGAACCCTAGGCACATGGAACACTTCTTCTACCTCTTTGCCTTTAAGTATAACTCACTTTATGTTGGTGGAATATAACGGGTACGTATATATAATGGGAGGAAATAATGGTGGGACAATATATTCATCTATATATTATAGTGAGATACAAGGTGCAGGAGAATTCTCACAATGGCAATCAGCTATATCCCTTCCCTCTGGTATAAATATGAGATCTGCTGCTGTAGAATACAATGGTTATATATATTTGATGGGGGGAGATAACGGTAGTACAATAGTAAATAATGTATATTATACGCAGATACAAAATGGAGGATCATTGGGAAGTTGGAATTCAACAACATCTTTACCCCAATCAATTGATAGGAATACAGCAGTAGCTTATAATGGATATATATTTGAAATCGGAGGTTATAATGGGAACTATACTTCAAATGTGTATTATTCAGAAATTCAATCGGATGGGTCATTAGGTAGTTGGGGACAAAGTGCTTCTCTTCCTACTGCAGAGGATCATATGGCGAGTGTTGAAAGTGGTGGTTATGTATATGTATTAGGGGGATATAATGGGTCATCTGCTTTAAATAGTGTTTATTCTTTTGAACTAATTCCATATTCTTATAATATATCATCTGGGATGCAAACAAGCTTTTTTGATAGTGGAGGGAGTACATATAAGTTGGAATCTCCTACAACAATAACCCCCAGCGGAGGTACTGGTATATTTAATGGAAATTTAATTGCAGATTCGGGATTGCAAACGGATTCTAGTGCACAACTTTGTGCAAGTTCTTGTAACACCGGACTTTCAACCTTGGATAATAATTTCTACTTAATCAATGATACTTCTCCAAGTGGAAATTTCATTTTCAAGGCAGATTCTTATAATGGGATAAATTCTGGTAATAATATAACATATTGGGATAATACTACTTCATTACCTAATGCAATAAGTAATGAGATATCATTAGAATATGGAGGATATGCATATATAATTGGTGGAGGATCATCTTCTACATATTATGCACCAATCAATTCGAATGGGACAATAGGTACGTGGACGAGTACTACACCTTTTCCAGTTACGGGGCAGAATTATGGTACTGGTGTTGAATACAATGGTTATATTTATGTATTGGGAGGCTCTAACAGCAGTGCAGGACAGTCGAATAATGTTTATTATGCACCGATCAATACAAATGGGACAATAGGTACATGGACAGCTACAACAGTATTGCCGTATTCAGTTCAGAGTATATCTGCAGTGGAATATGGTGGGTATATGTATATATTTGGGGGGTTAAATGGGAATTTCCAAACGAGTAGTGTATATTCATCTTTGATAGGTTCTACTGGGGCTTTAGGTTCTTGGAGTGCAGAGACATCGTTACCTGTTACCTTGGGATATTCTACTGCATTTGAGAATAATGGTTATGTATATATGTTTGGAGGTGGAAATGTTGAGAATTGTTGTGGTATTGATTCTGCTGTATCTACGGTATATTATGCGCAGTTAGGCAGTGGGGGTACATTAGGAATGTGGCAGTCAGCAACATCGTTACCAACCTCATTATGGTTAGCATCGTCATTTGAGTATAATGGATATGCATATGTAGTTGGTGGACAGAATAATCCTAATTTTGGTGCTGGTAGTGTAAATACAGTATATTATGCTGCGATAAATACAAACGGTACACTGGGTGAATGGTATACAGATTCGGCTTATTTGCCAGAGGATATTGGATCTGCAGGAGCATTTGAATACAATGGATATGCATATGTATTTGGGGGAAGTAATAATGGTACAAGTTATAATAATGTCTTGTATGCCTTATTACAATCTCCTCCTGCATCTATACAAAACATCGCAACGTTGACAAATGAAGGTGTTTTTAGTACTAATACTCTAACTGCAGTAAATTCTGTAAACGGGGGAACACTTAATTCTTCAGGTGGGAATCTGAATCTTCAAAATACTCAATCAGATAATATAAACTCTTCTGGAGTCCTTAATCTGAATTCTTCAGGTGGAATGAATATAAATCCTTCTGGGTTAATTAATATAAATCTTCCTAGTGATCAAAATATTCAATTAGGTAATTTTGTAAATCAGGGTTCGATGCCACTTGCTGTTGGATGTGGGGGTAATTGTAGCTCACTTTCATCAATAAGTGGGTCTTTATCGGTAGTAAAGTATAATGGGTTTGTTTATAACGTAGGGGGAGATGGTTCTATAAATGTATATTATGGAGAATTAAGCTTTGAAAATAATATTTCAAATTGGCAACAAACAACATCATTGCCTTCACAAGCTTCATATCCAGTAACAATAGCATATGATGGTTATATCTATGCTATTAGTAGTGCTGCTAGTGGAACTTTATCATCATCTGTTTATTATTCACAAATTCAATCTAACGGGGCATTGGGTTCTTGGATATCTACTACTTCTTTACCTTTAGCACTAACAAATACTGGTGCAGTAGAGTATAATGGATACATTTATACAATTGGTGGTTGTGATAGTTCAAGTGGATGTAGTGGTAGCACCCTTATTCCAACAGTTTATTACGCACAAATACAGTCAAATGGAACCATAGGGAGCTGGTCTACAACTTCATCTTTACCAGTCAGTTTATATGAAGATGCAGGGACAGTTTTGGCATATAATGGATATATTTATTCTATAGG
>JAJYWX010000001.1 GCA_021791275.1 bacterium
AAATCAACATCTTTCAAAACTTCTTCTAAATCATCCTTTAATTTAAAATTATCTAATTTATTATTCATTACCTCAGCTTCTTCAAAATCTTCTGATATATCATAATCCGGTAAAGAATTTACAGACTCATCTATTTTACTTATCTCATTAATAACCTTTATTCTTTCTTCTTCTAATAACTTTTTAAATTTTGTTAAATTCATGATTATATTATATAGGTATTTATAAAACTAAAAAATTGATATTATTATATCATAAAAATTCATTATTGAAATACCAATTAAATAATCCAGTACATACTATATATTTAAACCTTTCTTTTTAATATGTCTTTATAATTATTCAATTTTTCACTTTTAAATAAAATATTCAATAAAAAGAATATTATAGATATACTTATGACTATTGCATCAAAATCCAAATTAAATATATAATTATTTTTTCCAAATATCCATAAACTTCTATTAAAAAAATATATTACTGAAAAAAATAGATACAAAATGCTTATTCCGTATCCTTCAATATTAATATTAATTAGCAATATTATCAATATTGATATGAGTATGCCAATTACTCCATATAAATACTTAAAATCAAGCAAGAAAGCAGATATTACTAATAATGAAAAAAGGGAGTAAAAATCTATCATAATTGCAAGTTTATAAGATTTAATCTTAAAGAATATACCCATCCCCAACAATCCGAATATCAAGAAACCCTGTATAGAAAAGAAAATCTGTCCAATAGTTGAAGTTAAAAAGAATAAAAAAACATAATCCCAAAAATCATTATTTGAAAATATTTTATTTCTAACAAAAATTATCCAAAGTATAAAAGTGGAAAAAATTAAAGAAAAAATATAAAGAATTAAATTATAATAATTAATTTGCATCAGATATTATATTAGCATAGACTTCTTTATTTTTTCTACTTGGTGTTAAAATGCCTAAATATAAATCCTTATATATTAAATTAAATATTTCCAAAATATCATCTTTATTAACCTTATTAATACTTTTTTTTATGTTTATTATTTTAAGTGGCTCTCCAAAATAATAATTCTCTATAACTATCTTATCTGCAATATCTTCTGATGTTTCTAAATTTGACAAAAGTCCTCCTAAAAGAAATCCTTTCGCTCTATTAATATCATCTTCATAAAACTTACCTTTTTTAAAATCATTCAAAAATCTTAACAAAGTCATTAAAGCCTTTTCTATATTCTTCTCATCTATATTAGCTTTTATAGAGAAAAACCCATTATCTGAATACCTTATCAAATAAGAATATGCTGAATAAACTAGACCTAATTCAAATCTTAAAAGTCTATTTATATATGAATATTCTCCAACCCCTATAATATAATTCATTACCATTAAAGGATAAAAATAATCATTATTAAATGGGAGTGATCTCATACTTAAAATAATATTTGACTCTTGTAAATTATTTTTATTTAATAAAAATATCCCCCCCTTATCATTCTTCAATTTAAATTCTTCCCTTTTATAATTAGAATTATTGTTTATTCCTCCAAAATACCTTTCTATCTCAGTATTGACATTATACTTTGATATATTACCTACAACAGAAATAGAAATCTTATCATTAGAATAACACCTTGATATGAAACTTTTAAGTAGATTTCTATTAATATTCTCTAAATTATTTATATCATTATCAATATCACCTTCTAATGCTGTATCTTGATATATAAAACTTGAAAACTTCTCATCTAGATAGCGTGTATCCTTATAATGTTGCAATTCTTGTAGAATAACCCCTTTTTCTATGTTTATAAATTTTTCACTAAAAGTAGAGTTTATAAACATATCTGATATTATATCTAAAGCACTGATAAAGTTCTCAAAAGGGACTTTAATGTAGTATATTGTGTATTCCATAGAGGTAATAGCATTAATATATCCTCCCATACTTTCAATATAGTAGCTAATTACCGAATTATCCTTTCTGCGTTTAGTCCCTGAAAACATGCTATGCTCAAGGAAATGTGCAACACCAGATTCATTTTTTAATTCATCTCTATATCCAGCTCCAACAAAAATATTTATTGATATAAATTGAGAATTTTGAAGATTTGATGTAAAGACCTTAATTCCATTGTCTAATTTAAATGATTCAATTTTAAGATCTTCCGACATATTCATTAGTTTGTGTGTTTATTTTAACAGTATCTCCAATATTTATAAACATTGGTATCATAACTTCTAACCCTGTTTCCAATGTAGCTTTTTTTAAGGCATTATTTACAGTATTACCCTTTGTTGATCCTTCTGTATAATCTACTTTTAATGAAACAATATTGGGTATTTCAACATCTATAGGTTTATCTTCAAGGTATGTAGTTATAACCTTATCTCCAGATTTTAGATATCTATTTTCCATAGCAATACTGAATTGAGTAAAACTATTAGAATCCATAAAATAACAATTATCTTGATCAGAATACAAGAACTGTGCTGAAGATTTTTTTACATCAACACTAGAAAACTTATCATTAATATTATATCCCTTTTCTAATATCGCCCCACTAATTATATCTTTTACTTTTAGTTTTATTGTTGTTCCACCTCTTCCTTGAGTAACATGTTCATACTTTATAACTAAATACGTATCTTTTCCATCTTTATATACTACACCTGTTCTTAATTGTCCTGAGTTTAATGTTGCTGCCATATTTTATTTTTATTAAATATAAAGATTACCGAGAGAGGGAATCGAACCCTCACGAGATAAATCTCGCAGGATTTTGAGTCCTGTGCGTCTACCTATTCCGCCATCTCGGCCTATTTATAAAAAATATCAACTTCGTTTACTTGATATTTCTGTAACAATATTTGAAGGTACTATTTCATACTTTTTAAATTCCATAGTTGAAACAGCTCTTCCAGAAGACATAGATCTCAATTCTGTTGTAAATCCAAACATATTAGCTAAAGGTACTTCTACTTCTATAACCCTAGCATTACCTCTAAGTTCACTTCCAGACATAATACCTCTTTTACTAGTCAAACTACCTGTTATACTCCCCATAAATTCTTCAGGAGTAACAACTTCTACTTTCATTATTGGCTCTAGCAATATAGGTGAAGCTAATTTCATTGCGTCTTTAAAAGCCATAGATGCAGCTATTTTAAAAGCCATTTCTGATGAATCAACTTCATGAAAGGATCCATCATATACTGTTGCAGAAATATCTACAACAGGATATCCTGCTATAATACCAGCATTCATAGTCTCAATGATACCCTTTTCTATTGCAGGTATATATTCTTGTGGTATAGCACCCCCCTTAATCTCATTTTTAAACTCAAAGCCATCTCCCCTATTTCTAGGTTCAATTCTTAAAAAACAGTGCCCATACTGACCTCTCCCACCAGATTGTTTAATATATTTACCCTCAGCGCTTGCACTTTTTTGTATTGATTCCCTATACGCAACTTGTGGCTCCCCCACGTTAGCTTCTACAGAGAATTCTCTCCTCATTCTATCTACTATAATATCAAGATGTAATTCTCCCATACCAGAAATTATCGTCTGTCCAGTTTCCAAATCTGTTTTCATTTGAAATGTCGGATCCTCTTCTGCTAATTTATGTATAGCTAAAGACATTTTTTCTTGGTCTGCCTTGGTCTTTGGTTCTATTGCTATTGATACTACTGGCTCTGGAAATGTTATATTTTCAAGAAATACTTTATTATCTAAATCACATAAAGTATCTCCAGTCATTGTATCTTTTAATCCTACTAATGCGCCTATCTCTCCAGCAGCTAACTCATCTATCTCTTCTCTTTGATTTGCATGCATTAAAAGTATCCTAGAAACACGCTCTTCTTTACCTTTATTAGAATTATATATAAATGATCCCTTTTTAATTTTCCCAGAATAAATTCTAAAAAAAGTCAATTTACCAACATGTGGGTCAGACATTATTTTAAATGCTAAAGCACAAAAACTAGAATCTTCTGAAATTTTAATTTTAATATCTTCTCCCTTATCATTAGTAGCATCTATATATTCACTTGCATCAATTGGAGATGGCAAAAACCTTATAATAGCATCTAATAAGAGTTGGAACCCCTTATTTTTTAATGCACTTCCACCAAATACAGGAAATAATTTTCCTTGAATCACACCAGCTCTTATTCCTTTAAATAATTCTTCCTCAGTAGGCTCTTCTCCAGAAAGATATTTTTCCATTAAAATATCATCGTTTTCTGAAGCTTTTTCAACTAATTTTGCCCTGTACTCTTCAACTTTATCTTTCATGTCAGCAGGAACTTCTTCGACTTTTATATCTGTTCCTAAATCATTGGTATATATATATGCCTTTCTTGATATTAAATCTATCAATCCTTTAAAGTTACTTTCTGATCCAATAGGTAATTGCATAACAACTATATCAGCTCCTAATCTATCTACTATAGAATTGAATGACATATAAAAATCTGCACCTATACCGTCTAACTTATTGATAAAACAAATTCTTGGTACATTATATTTATCAGCTTGTCGCCAAACCGTTTCAGATTGTGGCTCTACTCCCATTTTTCCATCAAATACAACTACACCACCATCTAAAACTCTTAAAGATCTTTCTACTTCTGCAGTAAAATCTACATGTCCTGGAGTATCAATAATATTAATCCTATATTTTTCCCCATCTAATGTCCAAAATGTTGTTGTAGCTGCAGATGTTATAGTTATTCCTCTTTCTCTCTCCTGAGCCATCCAGTCCATTACAGCTTCTCCTTCATGGACTTCTCCAATCTTATAAGTTTTACCTGTATAATAAAGTATTCTTTCTGTACTTGTAGTTTTTCCGGCATCAATATGAGCTATTATGCCTATGTTCCTTATCTTATCCATAATTTTTATGCTAAATGAGAAAATGCTTTATTTGATTCTGCCATCTTTTCTATATCTGTTTTTTTCTTAATAGCAGCACCTGTATTATTAAATGCATCAACGAATTCTCTAGTCAAACGATCTTCCATTGGCATACCCTTCTTATCCCTAGCAGCTGTTATAATCCATCTAATAGCCAAAGTTACTTGTCTATCAGGAGAAACAGGTACTGGGACCTGATAATTTGCCCCACCTAACCTTCTAGACTTAACTTCCACGCTAGGAGATACATTATCAATCACTTTATCAAAAATATTTAATGGATTCTCTTTTAATTCGTTTGATGATTTTTCTAATGCATTATAAACAATCTCCCTAGCTAGAGATTTTTTACCATCCTTCATTAATCTATTTATAAATTTTTCAACATTAATAGAAGAATATTTAATATCTTGTGAAATTTTTCTTTTAATTGCTTTTTTCCCTCTCATATATATCTAATTAAATTATTTATTTCTTTTAGATCCATATCTAGACCTTGCTTTTTTTCTGCCTTCTACACCCCCAACATCATCATATACACCCCTGACTATGTGATATTTAGCTACAGGAACATCTGGAACTCTACCAGCTCTAACTAAAACTACAGAATGCTCTTGTAATTTATGACCTTCCCCAGGGATATAAGCAGTTACTTCCATCCTGTTAGATAATCTTACCTTAGTAATCTTTCTTAAAGCAGAATTAGGCTTTTTAGGTGTTGTAGTCCTAACTACAGTGCACACTCCCCTTTTAAAAGGAGAATTTACCTTAACATATTTATTTTTTAATGGGTTGTACTTCAATGTTAAAGCCCTGTATTTAACTTTTTTTACCTTTGATTTTCTAGGTTTTCTAACTAATTGTGAAATCCTTGACATAAAACTATTTAATACTATTAACTAATCTTGCTCCCTCACCTGTGGGAATTTTACGTCCAATAATAACATTTTCCTTCAAACCTCGCAAGTAATCTATTTTACCAGATATTGCTGCATCAGAAAGTACTCTAATTTGTTCTTGGAAAGATACAGCAGATAAAAAGCTTTCAGTATGTAATGCTGCCCCTGTTATTCCTGATAATTTTCTTTCAAATACAATCGGCCTACCATTAAGATCTTTTATTCTTTTATTCTCTTCATTTATAAAAAATATATCTTTATAGGATCCAGGTAATATATCACTATCTCCAGGATCTGTTACCCTAACATATCTTCCCATTTGAGCTACTAATATTTCTACATGTTTATCATATATACTAATTCCTTGACCTTCATAGGTATCTAGTAAGTTATCAATAATATACTTCTGAGCTTCATGTATACCTACAGCATGAAGTAAAACATTAGGATCAATATTTCCCTTAGTTAAAAGTGTCCCAGCTTTAACCTTTTCTCCTTCAGTTACTAAAAGTGCTTCATCTGGAGAAAAAGTATATTCTACCTCTAAAACTTTACTACTTTCAACTGAAATCATACCTTCAGATACTTTTGCAATACCTTTAAATGGTGATACTATTTGAACTCCATTTTTATTTGTATAAAGTAAGGTTCCTGGTAAAACTTTCTTATCTGATTTAAATGCTAATACATCACCTTTTACTAAGATATAATCTTGTTTAATATTCTTATCAGATACTATTTTAACCTTAACATAAGAAGGTGCACTTTCTATTTTAACAATACCATCAATATCAGATATTTTTGCAACACCTTTTGGAATACGAGCTTCTAAGAGTTCTTCAATTCTAGGGTAACCTCTAGACATATCTACACTTCCCATAATTCCAGACAAATGCTTTGAATTCAATGTCAATTGAGAACCTTTTTGCCCTAATGATTGTGCAGCTATAACACCCACAGCTTTACCTATTTTAACAAGAGAATTTTCACTCATATCATAACCGTAACACATAGCACAAATTCCATATTGAGCTCCACAAGTCAATGGTGTTCTTACAAAAGCACTCTTAACTTTTGGATTTTTTTCTAATTCAGATGCTATTTTTCTATCGATTATTGTATTTTTTGGATACAATATATTTCCATCTGAATCTAAAATATCATCAGATAGAGCTCTACCATATACCCTCATTGAAAATTTCAACTTTCTGTCATCAGATTTACTTATCTCATAACCTCTGCCAAAATTATTACAATCATCTTCCCTTATTATTACATCATGAGATACATCTACCATCCTTCTTGTTAAATAACCTGAATCTGAAGTTCTAAGTGCTACATCAGCAAGTCCTTTTCTAGAAGATCTAGCTTCTACTAAATATTCAAATACAGTTAATCCATTAATATAACTTGATTTAATTGGCAACTCTACAATGTTTGAATTTGGATCAACAACTAATCCTTTCATTCCAATAATCTGTTTCAATTGATCAATATTAGCTCCCATGAATTTATTTTCAACAATAGTTCTTAATAAATTATCCTCTTTCAAATTTTTTAAAGATAAATCAGCTATCTTATCTGTAACACCTTTCCATATATCCGTTGACAATTGAATTTTTTCTCTTTTTGTTATTAATCCTTCCTTGAAACTGCTTGCAATTTTGCTTATCTTTTCATCTGCATCAGATATAATACTTTCTTTCTCTGGAAAAGTATCACAATCTTCTATTGCTATAGAGAAATCTGATTTTAAGGCATATTTAAAGCCTAATTTCTTCAAATCATCTAACATAACCAATGCCTCTTTTTTACCTATTATATCTACAGAATTAACAACAATATCAGTAATCAAAGAGTCATTAATTGGTTCATTAATAAAACTTTTAGTACTATTATGTAAAAAATTATTAAATATCACCCTACCAGGAGTTGTTTCTATAAATTCTCCATCAATTCTTACCTTAACAAGTTCTCTTAAAGAAACTACCCCCTTATTATGAGCTGACAATAAATCTTCCTTTGATCCAAAAATTAAATCTTTATTTTCCTTTTCAACTGAAGTTAAGTAATAACAACCATAAACCATATCTTGTTTTAATGTTACAATAGGGCTTCCATCAGATGCCAAGAATAAATTACTGTCTGCCATAGTTAAATCTTTAACCTCTTGTATGGCTTCTTCTGACAAAGGTAAATGTACAGTCATTGCATCTCCATCAAAATCTGCATTAAATCCAGGACAAACTAAAGGATGAAGTTTTATAGCATCTCCTTCAATTAAAATAGGATAAAACCCTTGAATTCCTTGTTTATGTAAAGTTGGAGCCCTATTTAGTAATACAGGTCTATCTTTAATAACATCTTCAAGTATATCCCAAACCTCTGGTTCCTCACTTTCAAAAAAGATTTTTGCACTCTTTATATTCGGAGATAATCCTCTATATAATATTTCCCTTATAACAAAAGGTTTAAAAAGCTCTAAAGCCATCTTCTTAGGTAAACCACATTGATTTAATAATAGTTCTGGCCCACTTGTAATAACAGCCCTACCAGAATAATCTACTCTCTTTCCTAGTAAATTTTCTCTAAATCTTCCGTGTTTTCCTCTTATATTGTCAGATAAAGATTTATATGGAATTCTTCTAGAGTTTACTACAGGTGGAGAGGCTCTATGCTGATTATCAAATAAAGCATCCACACTCTCCTGTAACATTCTCTTTTCATTTCTTAATATTACTTCTGGAGCACCCAAATCAATTAACTTCTTTAACCTATTATTCCTATTTATTACCCTTCTATATAAGTCATTTAAGTCAGATGTAGCAAATTTTCCTCCTGATAATTGAATTATAGGTCTTAAATCTGGAGGTATAACAGGAATAACATCTAAAACCATCCATTCTGGTTTCATATTATTTTTTCTTAAACCTTCTATAATCTTTAACCTTTGAATAGCTCTAACTCTTTTTTGTGCTGACTTAGCATTAATATCTTTATATAAAGTATTCGATAATTCTTCCAAATTAAGTTTAGATAATAATGTTCTTATAGCCTCAGACCCCATTCCTAATTCATAAAATTCCAAATCATTATCTAATAAATCCCCATATTGCTCTTCTGAAATCACTTCCCCTATTGAGATATTCTTTACTAATTCTAATAATTCTTCGTTTTTATTTAATATATCTTCAAAAACACTAGCTTCTTCTTCTCTCAATCTTGCAATATTTTGCCTATATTTAAATGCTTCTTTTTCAACCTGTAAATCTATCGATTCATCATCCATTCCCTTTTTCTTAAGCTCTTTTTTCAATTTAGCAATTTCTTCCTCTTGACTTTTATTTATTTCTGCAACTTTATCATCAACACTTTTTGCATATTCAGCCTTATCATTATCAATCTTATTTTTAACATAATTAATTGCATCATTCTTCTTATTTTCATCAACAGAAAGAACAATATATCTAGAGAAATATATTACAGAGACAATCTTTTTTTGAGGTATGTCTAGAAGCAATGCTAATTTATTAGGAACCTCATGGACAAACCATACATGTGTTATAGGTGATGCCAATTTAATGTGTCCTAATCTTTCCCTCCTAACATTCCTAGTTGTAACTTCAACACCACATTTATCACAAACAATACCTTTATACCTAATCTTTTTATATTTACCACAGTAACATTCATAATTTTTTGTTGGGCCAAAGATTCTTTCACACATTAACCCTCCAACCTCAGCTCTTTGAGTTCTATAATTAATTGTTTCTGCTTTTTTAACTTCTCCATGAGACCATTCCAATATCTGACTCGGAGAAGCTAATGTAATTTTTAATGCTTTAAAATCTTTTAACATCTTAATATATAAATAAATTAATTAATTTTCTTCAACAATTTCCTCAACTGAAGCTGGATCTGCTTCAACTAATGTATCAACCATTACTGAATCTTCTTCATTGTTTTTAATTACCTCAACTACTTCTTCATTTAATGAAACATCTTCAGGCATTTCACTATCTGAAAAACCACTATCTACAACAACATCTATTGGTTCTATATTTAGACATAGTGATTTTAACTCAGATAGAAGAACTTTAAATGATTCAGGTATACCAACCATCTGTATTTTTTTGTTATGGATAATTGATTTATAGGCCTCAGATCTCCCTATAATGTCATCTGATTTAATTGATAACATTTCTTGTAGAGTATATGCAGCTCCATAAGCTTCTAAAGCCCATACTTCCATTTCACCAAAACGCATACCTCCCATATTAGATTTACCCCCAAGTGGTTGTTGATTCACAACTGTATAATTTCCAGTTGACCTTGCGTGTACTTTAGTATCTGCAAGGTGATCTAATACAAGTATATATCTTTTACCTACAGCAATTGTATTTTTAAATTTCTCACCATCTCTTCCATCCGACAAGATTAATTTATCCTTAATCTCTTTTATTTTAGCCTCTTTCATTAAATCTGAAACTTTATCTTGATTAATTTGAGAAAATATAGGGAATGCAAACTTTGCATTAAGCTTCTCTGCTAATTTACTATAATGTATCTCATGTAATTGCCCGAAATTTAATCTTTTTGTTATACTTGATGGAGAAATTATTATATCTAACGGAGTCCCATCTTCCATATAAGGCATATCTTCAACTGGAAGTACTTTTGATATAACACCTTTATCCCCAAATCTTCCTGATAATTTATCTCCTAATCCAATTTTATGTGTTCTTGCAACCCAAACCTTAATTTGTTTTATCACTCCAGGAGAAAGTTTATTAGTTTCATCTTCTCTATCTAATATTTCTATATCTGTAACTACACCGGACTCTCCATTTGGAACCCTTAAAGATCCATCTCTTACATCTCTTGCACTATCTCCAAAGATTGACCTTAGTAATTTTTCTTCAGCAGTAAGCTCTACCTCACCCTTAGGTGCAACTATACCAACTAATATACTTCCTGATTCTACATAAGCACCAACACGTACTATTCCGTTCTCGTCCAAATCTTTCAACGAAGACAATGAGACATTAGGAATATCTCTAGTAGTCTCTTCTTTCCCTAGGCGAGTATCTTTAATATCATGTGTATAACACTTAACATGAACTGAAGTTAATATATCCTCTTTAACTAATCTTTCCGATATAACTATACCATCTTCATAATTATAACCTTCAAACATCATATATCCGACCAAAAGATTTTTCCCCAGGGCTAATTCACCCTTATCCATACTTGGACCATCTACCAATACATCATCCTTCTTGAATTTTTCACCTTTTTTAACAATAACTTTCTGAGAAAAAGAAGTTAATTTATTAGTTGGGATAAATTTATCTGCAAAATAGGTCTTTTCTTCCCCATTATTATATTTAACAACAACCTTTTTTGAATCGGAATATATTACATGTCCATCATCTTCAGCAAAATATGCCCTTTTAGAATTCCTTGCAATCACACTTTCAACACCGGTTCCAATAATAGGAGATTCTGGCCTAACAAGAGGAACTGCTTGCTTCTGCATATTTGAACCCATCAATGTTCTATCTGCCTTATTACCAGCAGCAAAAGGAATAAGATTAAGGGAAACTCCCCCTATCTGAGTAGTAGATATTTCCATATACTCTATAGACTCTATAGTACCTAAAGAATAATCTCCATTAGACCTTATTTCTAGAATTGAATCTAATATATTACCATAGGGATCTATTTTTGCACTCAAACTTCCTATAGATAGATTGAATTCTTTATCTGCATCAAAATATTCTATCTCCCCAGAAAGATAAGCTCTTACAGGAATGTCCTTTAGCTTGGATTCCTTTATTAGTTTTGATAATTGATCATCTATACTTGTCCCCGATTTATATACTTTACCATTTAATTTTAAATCCTTACTCAAGATTCTGTTCTTCAATCTATTAGAATCAAAAGATACTGTTCTTAAAATTTTCTCATAGGGAGTTTCTATAAAACCATATTCGTTTATTTTTGCAAAAATACTCAGATGATTTACAATACCAATATGAGGGCCTTCTGGTGTCTCAACCGGACACAATCTTGAATATTGAGAATAGTGCATATCTCTAACAGAGAATGTTGCACTTTCCTTAGTTAACCCTCCAGGACCACCTGCTGTAACTCTTCTCTTATTACTAATTTCACTGAGGATATTAGCCTGATCCATTGACACTGAAACCGCACTACTTCCAAAAAAATCGTTTATTACAGAAACAAATGGTTTAGTACTAACCAACATTGATGGAGTTAAAACTTCATCCGCTGACATGATACTCATTCTATCTTTTATTATTTTCTCAACTCTTCTAACACCGACTCTTACATAATCAGATAACAATTCGCCAACACTTTTAACTCTTCTATTACTTAAAGAGTCTACATCATCGGGAAGAACAGCACCATTATTTACCTCTATCAATCTTCTCACTATAGAAACTACATCTTCCTTCAACAAGATATAATTTTCTTCTTTTAAAGGAATATCTAATCCAAACTTTTTATTCAATTTATATCTTCCAGTTTTTCCCAAATATAACTTTCTTGGATTAAAAAATATACTATTTATGTAAGCTAAAGCATTTTCATAATTTACAGATATATCTGGTCTAATTTTTTTATAAATTTCTAAAACAGCTTCAGTATGATTATGAGTTGGATCTTTTACTAAAGTTGCATCAATATATCTTCTCTCTTGGTTTGTATCTACATCTGAGAATAAATTCAATATTTCAGAATTTGTAGAAAAGCCAAGAGCTCTAAGTAATGTAGTTATAAGTATTTTATTTTTTCTTGGAGCAAATTTCAAAGAAATAACATTATGTTTATTTAAATCAAATGTGATCCATGGACCTATTGTTGGAATTAGTTTTGCTGCATATAAACTCTGCTTATTGAATGACTGACCACTTTCAACAAAAAGAACTCCCTCAGACCTAACTATTTGGTGTATTACTACCCTTTCATGTCCATTAATAATAAAACTCCCAGAATCTGTCATAACAGGAAGTTCTACAACAAATAGCTCCTGTTCTTTCACCTCTCCAGTAACTTTATTAGTTAACCTAACATTAAAATACAGAGGCCTATCATAACTCAATCCTTTCCTTATAGCTTCCTTTGCAGATCTATTAATATCACCAAATCTATAGTCTAAGAATTCCAACCTCCACAATTTGTCTGTATTGTCATTGACTGGATTTATTTCATCAAAAAGACTTTTTATATTTTCATTAAGAAATGCGTTATATGAATCGGTCTGAGCTTCTATTAAATCTGGATAATCAAAATGTATTTTATTTTCAGTAAAATTAGTTGAAAGATTTATTCTATCATTGCGCATAATAAATTTTTATAAACAAAAAAAATTAACCCACCTAAGAGCCTTAAATTAACCTAAATAACGAAAAATACAAATTTATACATTAAAACAATAAAAAATACACGCTAATTATTCTAGCATTTAGACACAAAATTGTCAAACACGAATTAATGTCAACAATCTAATTCATATACTAGCACATCACTATTAAGATTTCAATTAGTTATTTACTGTTTTTTTACTACAAGATTTAGCCGTAAAATTACTATTGACACAAATATATTGGCTTCTGGAAATAGCCTCTTTAAGAGTTGGAATATATAGTGACGTATCAAAATTTTGCAATAAATTTTGAGGAACATTTAAAAGAGACGAATTACTAGTATATGAGGAATAGATCGAGAAAACAATCCATATTACTATTACTATAAAAGTTAGAAGCACAATATTAAAAATTTTTTTCATAATTTTCTATTTTGAATAAAATACTAAAGCATCGAAACTTAAATTTCCTGACTGGAAAAATAACTGTGGTTCTAAAACATTGGAATTATTTGTATTCGGTACATAATTGGCATTATATACTAATATTTTTTGAGGATATAAGGATAGTGTTTCAAGAACAGAAAGAAAATTTTGATAAGTTCCCACACCACTTACAGAAACAGAGAAATTATTATATAAATTAACAAAAGAAAGACTAGTAGGTAAACTCGCACTAGACCCAAAAGAAATAGATTGTAATGAAACATTATTATTATTTAATATTTCATAAATATTTCCTAATATAAAACCAGTATTTTCATTATTTGGGAAAATTACTTTTAATTTATTATATTTACTTTTTACCTTTTTTAAATATATAGCATAAGTAGAATTTATATCTTGATATCTGGTAGACATCTGCTGGTTTTGTGTATTTATTATATTAATAGTATTTAACTCACTAAATATAGAATTTAACGTTGGGTATATTGCAAAGACAACAAAAACTATTATTACTATTAGTGAAAATGTTACATAATAGTAAAACTGAAAACGTTTATCTTGAAAACTATTAACTATTAACTCTTTTCCTTTTTTAATATCAAATTTATCCATATATTCCCTTTATATTAAAAGATAAAGAATATTGAATTCCAGATTGTCCTTGAGATGATGAAGAACTATTCGAAAGTTGTGAGACTAAAACATTTGAAAAATCTTTGGTATCAGATTTAAAGTTATTTTCTAAATTCTGAATATCAGAATATGAATTTGCTGTACCAGTTATATTCATTTTATTAGATTGTAGGGATATTCCTGAAACATATATAGTTTGAGGTATTAATGATATAACTTTATTTAAATAGTATTCATCATGCACATGTATTGCATAAACATTTGATAATGCAGATATTTTAACTTGGTAACTAGATATTGTATCTATTTTTTTCACTGTTGAACTAGATTCTAGTTTGCTTTGAATATTAAGAGAATTTGAAACTGCTGAAGCATATTCCTGATTTATTATAAATTTAATCCCAAAAATAATTATAGTAACGACTTCTACCCCTATAACTATATATCTACCATATTTAGTAGCCCATAAGTAAAATAAATCAAAGGAATTCTTTGGGGCGTCAATATTATTTAAAAGATTTATTCCATCTATATTATTTTTATTGGACATGCTATTTGAAAGACTAACATAAATGTGATAGAATTAAAAGTTAGTTTTAGTTTGTCCTTTCAAAATTAATATTTTTTAATAATATATGTATTCTAAAATTTGGGGATGACCGGATTTGACAAGGAAATAAAGGATATATATGGCAAGTAAAGATTTCGCAATCTTTTAAAAAATTGTGAAAAAATTAAATGCAAATAAAATAAAAAGTACGGTTTCTGAATTCTTTGCTAAATTAAAAGCAAATGTTTTTACACCTAACTATAACCTAAATTTAGCATAAATAAATTTAGAGTAAGGTAAGAATTGCTTGTAGATATTACCTTGCTTAAACATTAATACAAGATAATGATAAGCTTCTCTTAGTGTTTGGAGATTTATCATGAAAAAAATTGTCCAAAACACTTGAATTATCTTTTTTTATCAAATTTTTATAGATAATCCAAACTTAAATTTGATAAACTTGTAATTCCATATGTATACTTTTCTTCATGGATGTGGGTTCAACTCCCACCATCTCCAATATATTTATGCTACATTTAAAACATTAAAAAAGAATTAAGAGTGCCTAACTAAAACTATATCCCCATCTTCTAGTACATGTTCAGCCCCCATAATTTTTAACTTTCCACTCTCTTTGCAATTAGACCATCCTTGATATTTAATAAAGTCTTTATATGAGACTAATTCCATTTTAATAAAATTTTTTGAAAAGTCTGAATGAATAACTCCTGCAGCATCTCTTGCATTAGTTCCCTTCTTTATAACCCAAGCTCGAATCTCTTTCTCCCCTACAGTAAAAAACACTTGCAATTCCAATTTATCAAAAGCATATCTTGTTAAAATATCAATCCCAGAAATTTCTATATCTAAATCATTTAAGAAAGATTCTTTTGAAATCGGATCCATTTTTGACAATTCATATTCAAATAAAATATTCATATATATATTGCCATTTTTATCAATATAAGCTTTATAATCTTCAGAATTATACAAATAAATAAAATTCTTATAAGTAAGAAAGTTAAATTCTCTAATCAATTCAGATTCTCTTTTATTAAGATCTATATGGTCTATTAACAAATTCCCTCCATCTAAAATATTTATTACTTTAGAAAATAAATCCATATATTCTGAATAATTACTATCTTTTTTTAATATTTTTTTTCCACCTTCAATAAGCTTCTCAGCTTTTTCTAAATCCTTTAATATTAACTCAGTATTAATTATGTCAATATCTCTTTCTACATTTACTGTATCTTCAACATGTATAATATTTTTATCATTAAAATCTCTTACAACCTCTAAAATTAAATCCATATCACTTATATGAGACAGGAATTTATTACCTAATCCTTCTCCTTTGGATGCACCTCTAACTAACCCTGCTATATCAACAAAAGTTATATATGCATTTACTATTTTTTGAGTTGGAGTAATAGAGCTTAATTCATCTAATCTATTATCTTTTACCATAACTATACCTGTATTAGGATCTATAGTGCAGAATGGGAAATTTTCTGAAGGAACTGAATTATTTGTTAATGTATTAAATAATGTCGATTTTCCAACATTTGGCATACCAACTATACCTATTTTTAGGCTCATAATTTTTTACCTGTATCAAATAAATTCTTTTTAGCTATTGAAATTAGGTCTTTTCTATTATTCAAATTTGGATTATCTATAACTTTATCTAAAAGTAATTCCAAAGCCTCTCCTAACTTTTTATCTTTTTTATAACCAATCTTTAATAAATCATTTCCATTTATAGATAAATCTTTCAATTTTAAATATCTATCTTTTTCTTCTATTGAATCTATTCGTGATTTCAATTGGGATAAATTATCAAAATCATAATTAGAAATTGGATTTCCTTTCTCATCAGCGATTCTTAATAAAAATAATAATTCTAAAGTATCCTTATCTCCAACCTTTCTTAAAAATCTTCTGACTGCAGAATCTGACCAACTTGGCTCGTAATGAAATAAATGTAAATTAATTAATTTACAAGTTATTTCTATCTGTTCATTTGGAAATTTTAAACGATTCAAAATTTCATATGTTATTTCAGCTCCAACCTTCTCATGCCCGAAAAAGTGTTCCCCATCTTTTGTTTGCGGTTTACCTATATCATGAAACAATGCTGCTAATTTGACCTTTTTATCTGCAGAATCTAATGATAATAATAAGTGATGGTAAACATCTAAAGAATGGTATTTATTCTGTTCAACCCCTAAACAGGTAACTAGTTCTGGAATTATATTACTCAAAATTTCAGTTTTCCTTAATAGTTCTATACCATATGAAGATTTGTCCTCATTAACTATTTTCATAAATTCATCCCTAATTCTTTCTGGTGATATCTCATTTATTAATTTTGAATTTTTTACAATTGATTTATATGTCAAATCTTCTATTTCAAAACCTAATTTAAATGCAAATCTTACCCCCCTCATTAACCTTAGTGCATCTTCCCTGAATCTATCATCTGGATTACCTACTGATCTTATAATCTTTGAATTTAGATCATTAATACCCCCAAATACATCTATTATATTATCGCCCTTCATATCATATGCTATTGAGTTGATTGTAAAATCTCTTCTTTTTAAATCTTCCTTTATATCTGAGATAAATTCCACTTTCTGGGGATGCCTATGATCAGTATAATTTGACTCCTTTCTCAATGTTGTAATTTCTACCCTACTTTTACCGATTATTAACATTATTGTTCCAAATTTTTCTCCAAATAAAATTGCCTTTGGGAAAATTTTTTTTAATTGATCTGGTTTTGCATTAGTAGCAAAATCATAATCTTCAATCTTCTTTCCTAATATAATATCCCTAATAGAACCTCCTACAAGAAATAATGAAAATCCAGCATTTAATATCTTATTTGATATATCAAATATATCTTTTTCTATATTATTTTTGATATCGTACATTTCAAATTTTTATTAAAAATGATCTATCCTTTAAATCTATTATATTATAACCTAAAGAATTGATTTTATCCCTTAATTTGTCTGAATTATCCCAATCTTTTTCTAATCTATACTTATTTCTTAAATTAAGAAGTTCCAATAAATCATTAGGGACATCTGAATTAAATATATCAATAAAATTAAATGAGAATATATTGTCAAAGTCTAACATTGTTGTAATCTTTTCTGAATTATTCAAATTTGGGTCTTTAACCATAGTCCAAAGTACATCAAGCATTCCAGGGGTATCTAGGTCATCCTCAATTTTTTTTATAAATAAGTCTTTATAGTTCTTATTAACAACTGATTTGCCATCATAATTAGCTTTATTAAGGGCTATAAATTCATATAATTTTTTTAAAGCATTTTGTGCTGATAAAAGTGAATCAAATGTAAAATTTATTGTAGTTGAATAATGAGAGTTAAAGTATAAATACCTTAAAGCTAGAGGATTAAAATTTTTTTCTTCAAGATCCTCTATTAAGTATACATTATTAAGACTTTTTGACATCTTTTTATTATCGATAAGTAACATACCACTATGAACCCAAAAATTGACAAAATTTCCATCAAATGCAGATCTACTTTGAGATATTTCATTGACATTATGTGTGAGTTTTAAATCAATTCCAGACGTATGTATATCTATATTTTCACCCAGATATTTATATATAATCGCAGAGCATTCGATATGCCAACCAGGAAATCCTCTTCCCCAAGGACTATCCCATTGCATAATATGATTTTTATAGTATGTTTGCCATAATCGAAAATCCTGTTGATTTTTCTTCGTCTTATCAACAACTACCCCAGTTCTTGCAAAAGATTTTTGATTCTTATTAGTCTGATTTATCAAATTATCATATTCAGGAAATTTTGAAACATCAAAATATACCCCTGTAGAAGTTTGATAAACAAAACCTTTCGATTCCAATATCTTTATGATTTCAATTATTGAATCAATATTTTCAGATGCTTTTGATATAACTGAAGGTTCCTTTATATTAACTTTTTTTATTGAATTAAAAAAATATTTTGTATAATTATCTATTATTTCATATATATCATTCCCTGTCTCCTCAGATTTCTTTTGTATTTTATCTTCACCTTCATCTAAATCATTCATCAAATGACCAACATCTGTTATATTCATTACATCCTTTATATTAAATCCTAGGTATACCAAAGATTTTTTTAAAATATCCGAAGATATAAAGGATCTTAAATTTCCAATTGATACATTACTATATACAGTCGGGCCACAAGTATAAATCTTAACTTCATTATCACTAATTGTATAGAATTCCTTTTTGTTAGAAAAAGAATCTTTAATTTTAATTGTCATATGATAATCTTTTTTCTATGGCTTTCCCTATTGTATAAGAATCTATATACTCTAGATTTGATCCCATAGGTAAACCCCTAGCAAGCCTAGAAAAACTTATATTTGGAAATTCTTTTAAATAATTTTTAATAAATATTGCAGTCGCATCACCCTCAGTTGTAAAATTAGTTGCAATTAAAATCTCGTATTTATCAGTCTTATTTAATCTTTCTTTTAATTTTTCTAATTTTATATCATTAGGGTTAATATTATTTATAGGAGAAATCAGCGCACCCAATATATGATATACACCGTTAAAAGATTTTGAATTCTCTATATATTCAACATCAGAACTACTTTCTAGGATACATATTAGCTTCTTATCCCTATCTCCATTAATACAGTATTTACAAGGGTTATTATTAACATCTGTAATGAAATTACAAATAACACAATTTTCTACATTATCATTCAAATCTTTAAGAGATTTTATTAACTGAGGTATATTTGACTTATTGGAAATATAGAAATAGGCCATCCTAAGTGCACTCTTAATTCCAACTCCAGGTATTTTAGAAAATTCTTTTGCTAAAGCTTCTATTGGATCCGAACTTTGACTATACATAAATTAAACACCCATCATATTCTTTAACTTTGATAGATCCATATCCTTCGACATATCTTTGGCTATTTTCTTTTGAGCATCTTTATATGCTTCCTTGATATGTTCTATAAAATCAGATTTTCTATCCTTATCAAATAATATATCATCTACATCCAAATCTACAATTTCTCCAGTACCATTTACTGAAACTTTCACCAAAGATTTTTTAGATTCTCCTTTAAAAATCTTTGACTCCATTTCTTTTTGAAGTTTTTTGGCTTCACTCTGTAATTTATATAAATCTTTTGCCTGAGAAAAAGGATTAGCCATATAAATTTATAGAAATAAACTAAACATTAATATAATAACATAAAAGCTTAAATTTTAAAATTATTATACTTCTAAGTCAAATACCTCTTTCAGGTCAGAATCTTCGATAAAATCATGGTTATTTTTTATTACGGGAATAACATTCTTTTCAACTATACAATCAATATCAAAATTATCTCCATAAATTTCCTTAATTTTCTGAGATAGATATTTCTTTTCTTTTGTTTCATTTAGCATATCCTTATAAAAAGAGAATGGAACAACAATTATAAACTTATTACCTTCAATATAAAAATTGGATTTTGTTAAAAATCCACTCATATGGTGATTAAATTCCTTAGTTATATTTATAAGATTCATCCATAATTCATTATCAAAATTACCTTGCTGTGAATCATTTATAGTCACAGATTTCTTCATATTTACTTTATTTTCAACATTTTTACTTTTAACTTTATTCTTATTAGCGCTTAAATCATTAATAATTGAAATTAAGGTTACTTCTAATACAATTTGATCTAAAGATGAAACCTTAAGATCTTCTATAGAATCAATTAGTTTATTAATTATCTTTAATAAATCTTTGATCGATATATTTTTAAATATAGAATCATCTATATCATAATAGTTTTTTTGTAATACCCTGTTTATTAAAGTTTTTCTTATATAATCAATCGAATTCTTTATAAAAATACTTATACTTATATTATTACTCTTGAAGCTATCTAAGATATATTCAATATCTGAGTCAATTAAGTGTGCCCATATTAATTTTATGAATTCTAAATCTGGATAATTTAACAATGTTAAAACATCTGAATACTCAATTTTCCCGCTATTTACTGATAATATTTTCTGCAATGATGTCATTAAATCTCTAAAACTGCCATCTGCAACTGTTATAAGAAGATCCTTTGTATTTTCACCCAAATTAATTTTTTCTGAATTTAAAACAGAATTTAAATATTTTGATAAATCATAATAAGATGGCCTTATAAAATCAAACCTCTGACATCGAGATATAATTGTTTGAGGAACTTTATATATTTCTGTTGTAGCTAAGATAAAAATAACATTATTAGGAGGTTCTTCTAGTGTTTTTAACAATGCATTAAAAGCATCTGAGGTTAACATATGTACTTCATCTATAATATAGATTTTATAATGTCCTGAGCTAGGAACAAACTGTATCCTATTTTTTATATCCCTTATATCTTCTATACCTCTATTAGAAGCAGCATCTATTTCTATTAAGTCTAGAAAATTTCCATCTGTAATTTCTTTACAATTATCGCATTTATTACATGGATCACCATTTTTTAATATAGAATTACAATTAATAGCTTTTGAAAAAATTCTTGCTAATGATGTTTTCCCTGTACCCCTAGGGCCAAAAAATATATATGCATTAGTTATAGAATTAGTTAATACTTCATTTTTTAATATTTTCACTATTGAATCTTGCCCCACAACTTGTGAGAAATTTTGAGGTCTATATTTTTGATATAATATGGATTCATTCATATAGATAAATCTTTTAAAGAAATAAATGTTTCTTTATTATCAACCAAGTTTTTTACCAATAATTTATTTTCTTTTAACTCTTTTTCACCTAAAATAACAAAATTTTTACAATTAATTTTTAATGCAAATTCTAATTGTTTTTTTAAATTCCAGTCATTATTAAGATTTAAAAGAACACTATCCCCATTTTCTCTAAGCTTACCTGCTATCTTTGAATAAAATTTCACATCAATATTGTCAAAAGTTGATATAAAATAATCATAACTAAAATTAATATTAATTTTCTTATTATATTCAGATATAAAAGACTGCAATACTTCTATACCAAGACCTGCCCCTACACCAGAAATATCCTCTCCTCCTAGTAAAGAAATTAAATTAGAATACCTCCCTCCTCCAATAATAGATCTCTTGATTAAATTTTTACTATCCCATATTTCGAATACAGTACCAGTATAATAATCAAATCCCCTAACTATAGTTGGATCGTATATTAAATTTAGATCAAAACTTCTACCCAGATTTATAATATCATTTATTTCTGGAATGCTCTCAAATTCTTCCTTTGCAAGATACCTCATTACAGATTCAATATATTTTTTATCTTTTAATAGTTTTAATAATTCTGATTCAAATTGAGATTCTGTAATTTTATTCTTATGATCTATAAGGGACATAGTTTTATCAAAATCTTTAGTGTATTTTGACAAATCACGGAAAACAGATTCTCTATTATTAAATAAAATTTTGAAATCTTTATCTTCAAACCCTAAATTTCTAAGTATACTTACACATATATTTATTATTTCTATGTCTGACAATAGACTATTATCTCCTATTATATCAACATTATATTGGCTAAATTGTCTAAACCTAGCTTTTTGAGGATTTTCATTTCTAAATACACTAGGTATAGAGTACCATCTTATTGGTTTTTTATAATCAGTTGATCTTAATGCTAACATTCTAGCTAAAGTAGGTGTCATCTCTGGTCTCATTGTAAGCAATCTCCCTCCCCTATCCTTAAATGTGTATGTTTCTTGATTTAGAGAGTCTCCTGACTTTAATCTATATAAATCATTTTCTTCTAAAACTGGCCCATCATATTCTAAATATCCGAAACTATTAGAAACTTTTCTTATAACGTCAGTTATATATTTCCTTTGAAGAAATTCTTCTGGATATATATCTTTAAAGCCTTTAATTGGGTTTAAATTAATTTTACTCATAATTATTTATTTATTATATTTAGCTCAATTGAATCCCTAACTCTAGATAAAGTCTCATGTGCAATCTTTTTGCCTAATTTCGTTCCATCTCTTAGTATATCTAACAGATAATCTTCCCTGTTATCCAAGGCTAATCTTTTTTCCCTAATTGGAGCTATAAAATCATTTAGTACTTTATACAGCTTCTCTTTCACTTCTATATCACCTATTTTACCTCTGATATAGAGTTCCTTAAGATTTTTAACTTCATCTTTATCTAAATTGAATATATCATGAAATAGAAATACAGCATTTCCTTCTATGTGTCCTGGATCATTTTTATGTATTCTAGTAGGATCTGTGTACATTTTCATAACTTTACTTTTTAGTTCATCTTCTGAATCCCCTAAATTTATTGTATTATTTAAGCTTTTTGACATTTTATTTGTTCCATCAATACCAACTAATCTTGGAGTTTCAGTTAGATAGATCTTAGGTAAGTTTAATATTTCTCCATATAATTTATTAAATTTTTTTATTATTTCTCTTGATTGTTCAATTATCGATTCCTGATCTTCTCCTGCAGGAACAAGGTCTGCATTAAAAGCAGCTATATCTGCTGATTGATTTATAGGATAGGATAAAAACCCAATAGAAATTTTATCAAATTCAAACTCTCCTTCCTTTTGTATAATTTCACTTTTTACAGTTGGATTCCTTAATGCCCGAGAAAGAGTTACTAAATTAGAAAAGATAATTGTTAAATCTGCAATTTCAGATATATCTGATTCTAATATAAAACTAACCTTATTAGGATCTAGACCCACAGCTAAATAATCTTTCATCAGTTCTATAATATTTGATGACACTTTGTGAGGATTATTGAAATTATCCGTTAAGGCTTGTATATTAGCTATCAATATAAACATATCATACTCATTTTGTAATTCTACCCTAGACTTTAAGGATCCAACATAATGACCTAAATGTAATTTTCCCGTAGGCCTATCACCTGTCAATATTCTTTTTTTCATGCAAATATTATATAACAAAAATTTTCAAATAACACCTTTTAACTCATCAATTGCCCTTTGTAATAATTGAGAATATAAATCAAATCCAACCTTATATATATTACCATGTTGATTTACTCCCATAATATCTCCTGCTCCACGAATCTCAAGATCTTTCATTGAAATCGAAAAACCACTCCCCACAGATTGGTTATTTACTATTGTATTTAACCTGCTATAGACAGTTTTATTATTTTTTAAAATATTTTCTGGACAAACTAAATAACAATATGCTTGTTTTTCACTTCTACCAACTCTACCCCTAAATTGATATAACTGACCCAAACCAAACTTAAATGATTGGTTGATAATTATTGTATTAACATTAGGCAAATCTATACCATTTTCTATTATAGACGTTGAAACTAATAATGGAAATTTTCCAATCCTGAAATCCTCTAAAACTGACTCCAAATTTTTCATTCCACCAAAAGCTATTTCTATTTTAATATGAGGAATACTCTCCTTTATAAGATTTTTTATTAGATTCAACGTACTAATATTGTTATGTAAAAAGAATACCTGCCCATTTCTATTAAGTTCAAATTTTATTATCTCAACAAATTTATTAATATTAAAATCTATTATCTCTGTATATACAGATTTACGCCCAATAGGAGGTGTTGAAATAATGCTAATATCTCTTATTCCTGCAAAAGTTGAATATAAAGTTCTAGGTATTGGAGTTGCTGTCATTGAAAGATAATCTACATTTAATTTAAACTTCTTAAGTTTTTCTTTCTGCTTTACCCCAAACCGCTGTTCCTCATCAACAATTACTAGACCTAGATTAGAGAATTCTATTTTATTAGAAAGTATCTTATGCGTTGATATTAGTATATTGATTTCTCCACTTTTGACTCTATCCTTTAGAATATTTTCATCTTTAGCTTTAGTATTACGAGTTAATTTGCCTATCTTTATAGGAAAAAGTTTGAATCTTTCTTTAAATACTTCATAATGCTGATTCACTAAAATAGTTGTAGGCGCAACAATTAAAACTTGTTTCCCATTTATAACGGATAGAAATGATGCTCTGGCTGCAACTTCAGTTTTACCAAAACCAACATCACCTACAATCAATCTATCCATTATCTTATCCGAATATAAATCATTTCTTACATCATTAATTGCAGATAGCTGATCCTTAGTCTCTATATGTTTAAATTGAGAGTTAAACTCATCTTCTAAATAATTATTTTCTTCATATATATATTCCCTTAAAGATAATTTCCTTTTTGCATCGGTAAATATTATATCCTTGGCTATATTCTCTATATCTTTAGTTACCTTCCTCCTAAGATTCATCCACTCAGATGTTCCTAATCTAGTTATTTTAGGAGGATTTTTCGAATAAGATATATACTTTGTTATTCTCTCAGATATTTCTAAAGGTATAAAAAGTCTATCATTATTTGCATATTCTATTTCAATAAAATTCTTGGAAATTCCATTTTCCTCCCTTGATACTATACCTCTAAATATACCTATCCCGTGATTTATATGTACAATATAATCTCCAGGATATATTTTCCCATTAACAAAATCACTTACCAATCTTTTACTTTTTTTCTTTCTATATAAATTTAAATTAAATTCTCCATATATTTCTATATCAGTAAGAACAGAAAAATTCCCATTTATAGATATAAATCCACAAGGAAAATTAATATCAGTATAAAAAACATTCTTACCTTTAAAATTTACGTTTTCAACAATTCCCCTGTTAGTTGATATTATAATATTTTTTATATTATTAAGTTTATACTTTAATTGTGAATCTAAATTAGTAAAGCGTGTTCTAAAAATATCGTAATCAAATTTATAATCATAATTTATATTAGTAAATATAATTTTAGTATTGGAAAAAGGTTTTAGAGAAGAAGATATTCCTATTCCTTTTTCAGTTGGGAGAAGCAAATTATCAATCGATAATATATATTTGAAAGTTAGAAAATCTCTAATAGATATTTCTTCTATATCCTCTCCCAAAAATATTATCCTATATATGTTATCATTTATTGATATATCAATTTTATCTCCTAATATAGAGAATTCATGATTATTATCAATAATCTCAACCTTTTTAAAAATATCAATATCATTCAAAAAAGATTTTATATCAGAAAATTTAGAATTTAAATTTATTTTATAGAAATTAAAATTTGTATTACCATTTGAATAATAAAAAGAATAATTTTCTAAGAAATTATTCATAAATGAGGGAAAAAATTCTATTAATGGATCCTCAATACCTGATACATTAATAACATTATCTATATTAGACTCTATATCTTTTTTCAAAGAATAAAAATTAGAATCAAGAGAAAACAATTTTTCTATCTCAAAAATATTACTGTTCAATTTATACTATGATATTTCTAATTGATTAAAAACTTCTTCAAACAATAAACCCAAATTTTCTAATTCAGATTTTGTAAAATTGCTTAATACATAATCAATGGCATTATATCTACTCTTTTCTTCAGTATCAATTCCAATCCTAATACTGGTAAAACTATCAATATAAAGTAATACCGAATTGACACCATTATGTGTTTTTGGCCTAGAATTAGTAATTTTAAATTTCCCAAAACTTATATCTAAATCATCATATACAACATAAATTTTTTTAAAATCCTTCTTATAATAATTAAAAATTTTCACTATAGAATCTCCAGAATCATTCATAAATGTCATTGGCTTTGCTAATATAATATCATTATATTTGAATACATCGGCATTAAAATTTTTATTCAGTACAAATTCATTATTACTAAATCCTATTTTATTAATAAGATAATCTAAAAATAAAAATCCTACATTATGCCTACTATTAAAATATTCTTTACCTGGATTTCCCAATCCAACAATTAAATTATACATTATAATTTACTTAAAATATTCTCTTGTATTATATACATTTTCTCAGATTTATTTAATGGATTAATATGATTATAACCTAAAAGATGGAGTAATCCATGTATAAAGACTCTTTCAATTTCTTCGCTAAATTTAACCCCAAATATTAAAGAATTTTTCAAAACTTCATCTGGACATATATATATGTCTCCTATATAAAAAGGATCTTTATACTCTATAGCTATAACATCAGTATATGAATCTTTATTTCTGAATTTCTTATTTATTTTTCTTATCTTCTCTTTTCCAACAATATATAAAGAAAATTCTGGATTTTTAACTTTAATTTCATTAAAAACTTTCTTATAAATTAAATTAAACCTAGATTCTTTGATATCATAAAGGGATTTATAAGAAGTATATATCATAGATATTTTTCTTTAATAATTTTAGCAATTCTTGCGCTGTCAACTTGAAATTTAAATTTTGTTGTAATACTAGTTATAACACTTCCCATATCTTTCTGAGAAAAATTCTTAATACTATCGATTTCTTTCTTTACTAAATTAATTAGCTCTTCATCTGAAATTTGTTCTGGCATATATGATTTCAACATTGATAACTCAAATTTTTCTTTATCAACCAACTCCATTTTTCCTAATTGAGTATAATTTATGATATTATCCTCAATCTCCTTGATTGATCTTTTTAATACATTAAATACAATTTCATCTGAAATATCCTTTATACCTATTCTTATAGCTTCATTTTTTATTTGAGACAATAGCATCCTCAATACCGAGACTTTCTCTTTCTCAGAATTTTTCATATAAATTTTTAAATCTTCACCTAATTTTTTATACATACAGATTATACAGAAAAACCTTTACCATACTTACTTCTTATTTTTCTCATAGCTCTGTGGTGTCTGGTCTTCCTTTTTTTAAACTCCCTTCTTAAAGCAGTTCTCTCTATAGATGGTTTCCTATAATATGTTCTTTCTTTCATTTCATCAAGAACACCATTACTGATGAGTTCTCTCATAAACCTTCTCCATGCGGATTCGAAAGGCTCAGATCCTCTTACTGTTACAGACATTACAAATTCACCTCCTAATTTACTTTATCATTAACATTCATTCCACTTAAGAAATGTATGTGTAAATGTTTTACTTGTTGTAAATTTCCATTATTTACAACTATCTTAAAATCTTTGGTTTTTAATAAATCAGATACAACATTAATTGTATCTACTAAACTAGACCAATACTCTAAAACCTCAGCATCATTAAAGGACAATAAATTATCAATATGCCTTTTTGGTACTATCAGTTTATGTATTTCTGCAGATGGTTTTATGTCTGAAAAAACAATAAAGAAATCATTTTCAAAAAGTATATCTGCATTAATGTCTTTATTTACAATTTTACAAAATATACAATCCATAGACTATAAAACCTAACAGTAAAACATCAAGGAAAGTATATCATAAAAAAAAGATGCGAACAAACTATATGATTTTGAAGTTAATTAAGTCATTAAATGTAACAAAAATCATTAAAAGAATAAAAAATATTATACCCAAGATTGACAAATAGTACATCAATTTTTCATTTAATTTATAAGAAAATAACCCTTCTATTACTGCTAATAAAACATAGAATCCATCTAAAGGTGGTATTGGAAGTAAATTCATTATTGATAGAGATAATGATATTATTCCAAATATAAACAATAATCCCACTACACCATCTGTTTGGAATATGGAATTAGTGTACATATAGATACCTACAGGACCAGCAATCTGGCTTGTTATTATTTTGGAATTATTATGAATTATGGATTGATGAATTAAATAATAAAATCCTTGGAATGTAAGTTGCAATACATCATATGGAAAAGTAAAAATTGATAAAGCTTTTGATAAAAATGAGTTAAATTCAATATGAGATATTTCCTCTATAGATATCCCAACTGGTCCAGAATCCTTAGGATAATTAGATCTATCTAGAAAAGATTTACTATAAAATTTTCCTTCTGATATACCAAATAGATTTAAATTATTAACTTTATAAAAATTAAATTTCAGAATTTTATTTTTATTAGAATCCACTAAACTTTCAATTTGAGAAATATTATGTATTTTTTTATTATCTATTGATTTTAAAATATATAGCCCATTTAGTTTATCTTTATATACACTTGATGTTTTATCATTCGGAACTCCTGAGAATAAAACATTATTGACGTTAGTCCCAAATGTGAAATGAAAATTAGGTATTATATTTGAATAGTAAAATTTAAAATTTATTAATACTAGAAATATAAATAAAAACACTACTGCTGCTATAAAATTCATTACTACACCAGCTATTGTTATTAGAAATTTAGTTAATGGACTTGCTGCAGATAGTGATCCTTTAAGATTATTACTTGAATCATCCTCCCCAAATAAACTTACATATCCACCAAAAGGAAGAACATTTAGCCTATATTCAATTCCATTTCTTTTAAAGGAATATATTTTTGGTCCAAATCCAATAGCAAAGCTCTTTACAATAACACCTCTTTTTAAGGCAACAAACATGTGTCCCCATTCATGTATTATTATAAGTAGGCTTAAAAGGATTATAAAAATGAATAAAGTCAAAATATATTCCATAGTTTATTTATACAGTAAGTAATTCTTCTTTTTTATTCTGATATATCTTATTTAATTCTTCCATTTCATCTTTTATTATTTTATCCACCATCTCTTCTTCTTTTTTATATTCTGTTTCACTTATCTCATCATTTTCAAGAGATTTTTTTAAATCATTTAAATATTCTTTACGAATATTCCTCATTGAAATCTTACTATTTTCTAATTCATTATTTAAAACTTTTACTAACTCATTCCTTCTCTCTTCACTCAATGGAGGAATAGGAATCTTGATTTCATCAGAAGATTTAATTGGATTTATACCTATATTAGATTCTAATAAAGCATTATGAATTAAATCTATATTTGATTTATCCCATGGTTGTATTAGTATAAGATTAAAACTAGGGGTAGTAATAGTTGCAACTTGAGATAATTTCATTGAAGATGAGTATACTGATATTTTTATATCTTCTATTAAAGCTATATTTGCCTTTCCAGTTCTAAGTCTCTTTAACTCTTGTATAAAGAAATCTGTATTCTTAGAAATCTTTTGTTTAAAAGAATTTATATCCATTTAAATACCTATTTCAAAACGAGAAAATTTTTCTATTTTAATATTCTCCCCCGTTTTAGAACTCATATCATCGATTAAATCCTTAACCTTTAATTTCTCATCTTTATAAAATTTTTGTTCTAATAAACAAATTTCTTCAAAAAATTTAGAAAGCCTACCTTCAATAATCTTTTCTTGTACAGATTTTTCTTTAGACTTAAAATCTTTCTCTAAAGATATAAGCTCTTTTTCCTTATTAATAATATCTATAGGAACATCTTCTTTTGATATATACTCAGGAGAAGATGTTACAACCTGTATAGCAAGAGAATGAGCTAGGTCTTTAAATAAATCCGTCCTGGCTACAAAATCAGTCTCACATTTTAACATTAACAATGAGCCTAATCTTCCATTATGATGAATATAGCTTCCAATCCATCCTTCAGAAACCTCTCTAGAACTCCTAGATAATGATTTCAATACCCCCTTCTTCCTTAATATTTTTACAGCTTCATCAATATTTCCATTAGATTCTTCTAGCGCATCTTTACAATCTGATATTCCTGCATTAGTTAACTCTCGTAATTGTTTAATTAATGATAAATCTATTTTCATTTTAGAATATTATTTACTAAATAATTTAATATTATACTAACTGATTTAATTCCATCATCATTTCCTGGAATTGGATAATCAACTTGATCGGGATCAACATTAGTATCAACAATTGCTACGACTGGGATAAGAAGTCTCTTTGCTTCTTTTAGGGCAACTTGCTCATTCTTTATATCTACTATAACTATAGCATCCAATTTTGAAGTCATACCTATTATTCCTCCATATAATTGAAGTAATTTATCTCTCTCTTCTGATATTCTTAATAATTCTAATTTCGTTTTGTTTTCAGATAATGATTTGTCATTTAAGATTTTTTCATACTCATCTAGTTTAGATAAACTCTTTGTAACAGTTTTAAAGTTTGTAAGTAGACCTCCTGGCCACCTATTATTTATATAAAAGGCTCCAAGTTTTTCTGCAGAATCTTTGATTACATCTTGAATTTGTTTCTTTGTTCCAACAAAAAGTATATTCTTATGATTAACCTTTTTTAGAAAATTTAAAGCTTCATTTAAGCAAACAATAGTTTGATCTAAATCAATTATATGTGAGCCCATAGACTCTCCATAAATATACTTTTTCATTTTTGGGTTCCATCTTCTTGTTTGATGGCCGAAATGAACACCTGATTGTAATAAATCTAATTGAGTAATTTCCATAATATTCTCCTTTTATCACCTACTCGCTCAGAATCTAGAAACTAGACAAAGAGAAAAACGAGTATGAATTGATAATGTGTATTTTAGCATCTAAAGGCAAATAAAACAAACTTATCCATTAATTTTTTCTAAAGAATTTGTTGTAAAGTGACACTTAGGGTAATTTGAACAACCATAAAAAATTTGTCCTCTTTTATTCTTCATCTCAACAATCTTCCCTTTTCCACATTCAGGACAATCTATTTCTAAAATCTTTTTTTCTCTTTCCTTTAAAGATTTCGTGTATTTGCAAGTAGGATAATTACTACAAGCATAAAATTCACCAAACCTTCCCTTTTTCATTACTAAGTTAGCTCCACATTTAGGGCACAATTCATCTGTTTCGATATTACTTGAGGAACCATTATCTTCAATCGATTTCATTCCTTTACAATCCGGATATCTTGAACAACTTAAAAATTTCCCATACCTACCTAGTTTAATAAACATTTTTGCACCACATTCTGGACATAATTCATCTGTATCACCTAATTTCGTTATATCCCCCTTATCTATAGTATTTGTTTTTTCTTCTATATCTTTCTCAAAAGGATAATAAAAATCTGATATTACCTTTACCCAATCTAGCTTACCTCCTGCTATGTTATCTAAGTCGCTTTCCATGTCAGATGTAAATTCTACATCTACAATTTTAGAAAAGTACTTTTCCAAAAAATCACTTACAACAACCCCTACATCTGTAGGGAAAAAAAGTTTCTCTTTTCTTTCAACATAGCCTCTATTTAGAAGTGTAGAAATAATTGTTGAATAGGTTGATGGCCTACCAATACCAGATTTTTCACATTCCTTTATTAAAGACGCGTCATTATATCTAGGTGGAGGTTCTGTAAAATGTTGTTCTTTTAAAGTCTTTAAGTATTTAATATTTTTTTTATCTATATCTTTAATATTATCAAAAGGAAAATCTAAAATATTTTCATCTTTTTTTACGAAATAGTTATATACCTTTGTATACCCATCAAATTTAATTTGAGAAAAGCTTGATAAAAATGTATATATATTATTTTTGTATTTTATATCAAGAACTAAACGTTTATTTTCACTTATTGATGGATTCATTTGAGAACTTAAAGCTCTTCTCCATATCATTTCATAAAGTCTTAGTAAATCTTTATCTAAATATTGCTTTAAATCTTCTGGTTTCTTATTTATATCTGTAGGACGAATAGCTTCGTGTGCTTCTTGAGATAGTTTACTTTTATTTTTATAAATATTAGGACTTTTTGGCAAATACTTTTCAGAATAATTTTTCAAAATAGAATTTCTAATCTCCTCAATAGCATTTTTTGATAAAAATAAAGCATCTGTTCTCATATATGTTATTAATCCAACATTATTTCCATCTATATTTACACCTTCATAAAGTTTTTGAGCTAGTAACATTGTTTTTTTTGATGAAAAACCTAATCTAATATTAGAGTCTTGTTGTAATGTTGAAGTTGTATATGGAGGTTTAGGATTTCTCTTTAAGTCTGTTTTTTTTATATCTTTAAAATCTAATTCCCCAGACTGAACTTCAGTTTCAATATTATCAGCAGATTCTTTACTCTTAATAACAGCCTTTTTACCGTTGATTTTAGATAAATTAAAGTTAACAACATTATTATTTATACTTACTTCACAAGATAAGTTCCAATATTCTTCTGGAGTAAAATTCTCTATCTCCCTTTCTCTTTTTACAATTAGATTCAATGCTGCTGATTGAACTCTCCCGGCAGATAAACCATATCTGATTTTCTTCCATAAGAGAGGAGATAATTTATATCCCACAATTCTATCTAAAACCCTTCTTGCTTGCTGGGCATTAACTAAGTTCATATTTAAATTCCCAGGATTCTTTAAGGCTTCATTTAATGCATTCTTTGTTATCTCATGAAATGTTATCCGAGATATCTTGACCTTATCATTTATTTTAAGGGTCCTTAGAATATGCCACCCAATAGCCTCTCCTTCCCTATCTGGGTCTGTAGCAATATATAAATTCTCAACACCTTTTAGATCTTTTTGAATTTCTTTTAATACCTTAGATTTATCTTTTAGTATTTCATATTCTGGATTAAATCCATTTTCTACATCAATTCCAAGTTTACTCTTTGGTAAATCTTCAATATGACCTTTAGTTGCAATAACACTATACTCATTAGACAAAAATTTAGATAATGTACTTGCTTTGGTTGGAGATTCAACGATTATAAGATTCTTTGACATAAGTATTATATAAATTAATGATTACTAAAATACCAGTTCATGAAATTTTTTACAACCTCTGCTGAATATGTACTAAGACCACCATTCTCTTCAAAAACAACCATAGCTATCTGAGGATTTTTAGATGGAGCAAATGAAGACATCCATGAATGAGAATGGTTATATCTATCACCTGATGTAGCTACATTTTCTACACCAAATTGAGCTGTTCCACTTTTTCCTGAATTATCTGCAATTGTACTCTTCGCAGCAATATCTATCCCATCTTGGACTGCCATATACATACCTTGTTTTATAACATCTAAGTTTTTTGGGGAAACAAAACCTTCTCTTATTATTTTAGGTTTATATGTCTTTACCAACTTTCCTTGATAATTATATATATTCTTTATTATAGTAGGTTGCATTAATTTACCACCATTTGCTATAGCACTTATCCAATTAACAACTTGTATTGGAGTCACTTCTGTATATCCTTGACCTATGGCAGAATTTAGTAAATCCCCTGGAAGCCAAGATTGTCCAGTAATTTCATATTTAGTTTTAGGATCAGCTATTATACCACTTACTTCCCCAGGAAGTTGTATATTCGTTTTTTGCCCTAATCCAAAATATTTTTCAAATTTAACAAAATTATTTATCCCTATTTTCAATGCAGATTTAAAGGCAAAGACATTAATAGAATATTGTAAACATTTAACAATATCAGCAGATCCCCAATTAATTTTTGCATAGTTCTGAAAGGTTGTTCCATCATAAGTAAAGGTGCCAGGGACAGTAAAAACAGTATTTGGAGTAATTGCACCAGTCTGTAAACCAGCAGATAACAATATAGTCTTCATTATTGATCCAACTGGTTGTTGCTCCGATATAGTACGATTTAAAAGTGGTGTATCAGGATTATTTAATAATTTATCATACTCAGTAGTACTTATACCTGCCCCCTCAAAATCATTATTATTAAATGTAGGGTAACTAACCATCCCTAATATTTGTCCAGTATTTACATTTTCAACTATTGCCGCTGCACCTGTAACATGATTAGGATTTGTTTTTATACTTTGTATAAGTAATTTCTGTAATTCACTTTGAATTCTTTCACTAATTGTTAATTGTATATTATCTCCAGGAACTGGCTGCTTCTCACCAAATTGGCTAACAACATTACCATAAGTGTTAATTTCATTTATTGTATATCCATCTTTGCCAGTTAAGTATTTATTCATACTCTCTTCAACTCCATACCTCCCAACAATATCAAATGGACTAACATTTTTTTCAGATAATAATTGTTGTTCACTTATTGGTCCTGTATAACCAATAATATGAGAAAATAAATTATTAAATTTAAATTTAATATATGAGTTGTCATTTACATTAACACCTTTAAGTCTAGAATCTGAAGAAATTAATATATCATTTTCCTTGCTAATATTTGTATCTATAGGTATTTCTACATAACCATTTTTCTTCCCAGTTTGTATTAATCTTGAAATCTTACTTTCTTTCATTCCTAATATTGGAGAGAGTATATTTATATCAGTATTAATCTGGTTCTCATTCAAATTTGAAATATTTATATAAACATTAAAGGATGGAACATTATATGAAAGTTGTTTCATGCCATTACTGAATATTACCCCTCTAGGAGCAACAACAGTTTGAGTAATTAATTCATTATTCAAAGCAAGTTTATTATACTTATTATGATTTAATATTGATATATATAATATATATAATAAAAAAATAATAAATATAAAAAAAATTATATATTTATAGAACTTAACAACAAAGTTTATATTTAGACTTTTATGGTCTCCATCGCCAGGAAATGTATTTAAATCTGAAATATCATCTATATTATTCATAATTAAATATCTATCTTATACGCATTATCTCTATATTTTTTCTTAGAATAGAATAAATATAATATTGAAGCATCTAATAAAATAACTATTATACAATAAATTATTAAACCAAAATTAATTTTGGAGAAAATACCAAATGAATAAGAATATATTATAAATAATATATTAAAAATCAAACTTACAAATAAATACCCTAAAAAAGAAAGTATCTTCGTTGCTCTTAAATTTGAGAAAATATATATTACAAAAACTGGAATAAAGAAAATAATACTTGTAGAACCTATAGGTTTTAATAGATATAAATCTGTAATTACACCAAATATAAACGTTATTAAAAATACATATTTCCTTATTTTTTCAAAAAAATATAAAATTATTAGTAATACATATATTAAATTGAAAAGGATAATTGAGGTATATATCAAACTCAATATACCGCTGCTAAAAAGTGCTAATATTATTAGCAATATAATATATGTCGCAAATAGAGTCTTATCCATATTTTAATACGAAAACAGAATTTAAGTTATTAATATTAATAGCAGAATCAACACTTACAACTTTAAATAAACTACTACTAGGACCATTTATTCCATTTATATAACCAATTATCAAATTTTTAGGCAAAGTCCCATTTAATCCAGAAGTTAAGACAATATCTCCAATGTGTACATTATCCAACTGAGTAATATCTTCCAACACTAGTCCACTAGAAAGACTTCCACTTAGTATTGCATTATTTTTATTAACAATAACAGGAATATTTGTATTTATATTAGATATTAATCTAACTTTAGAATAATTATTATACGTTTTTGAAATTGTACCTACTAAATAATTCTTAAATATAACTGGATCGCCAACCTGAACACCCTGAGAAACGCCAGTATTTATATATGTGTAACCAAAAGTATTATTAAAATACATTATTTGAGAATAAATATAAGTACTTTTATTTTTCGAAGGAATATACCCTAACTGTTTTTTTAGAGCAATATTTTCATTTTTATATAAATTCAATTGAAATTCTAAAGATTTATATTTATATATACTATCCTCTAAGCTAGCATTTTTCCTTTCTATTGAATTTATATTATTTAAAGCACTTAAAAAGGTTCCTAAATTATAAGAAAATGATTCAGTTGAGACTCTCACTGGGGTTATAATTGGATCAAAAAAATTATATAGATATGCAAACCTAATTGTAAATAAGATTAGAAGTATATCTAATAATATATAGATAAAAAGACTATTAAAAAATATACCCTTATTATTTTTTTTTACCTTAACCATATTTTATACATATGTATCTGAATCAGAAGAATTAATTGATTTCAATAAATCTATATCTTCTAAAATTTTAGCAGTACCTATAACAACGCTTTTAAGTGGATCATCTGCAACTACAAAAGGTACTTTTATTTTTTCTGAAAATAATTTTTTTATCCCACGGATAAGTGCTCCTCCTCCAGTAATATAAATTCCCCTTTCTGTTATATCAGAAACTAATTCTGGTGGAGTTTCTTCTAATGCATCATATATTGCTTCAATTATTATATTTAAGGAATTACTCATAGCTTCCCTTACTTCAGCCTCAGATATTGTTACTACCTTTGGCAAACCCAATAATATATCCCTACCTTTTATCTCAATTTTTTTGTTCTCTTTCCCCGGATATGCATTTCCTAAATTTATCTTTATTTTTTCAGCAGAAGTTTCTCCTATAAGCAGATTATATTTACCACGAACATAATTTATTATATCGTGAGTCAATTCATCTCCAGCTACCCTAATAGATTTGTCTACAACTATACCACCTAATGATATAACTGCAATATCTGAAGTTCCTCCACCTATATCTACAATAAAGGATCCGGTAGCTTCAGTTATAGGTAGATCACAACCAATTGCAGCTGCCATTGGCTCTTCTATCAAATAAACATTTCTTGCTCCTGCTGAAATTGCAGCATCTATGACTGCCTTCCTTTCTACCTCTGTTATGGCAGAAGGAATACCAATAACAACCCTAGGCCTAGCTATTTTGAAAAATTTTTGAGAATCTTTGTGTACTTTTTCTATGAAATAATGTATCATTTCCTTTGTAGACTCGAAATCTGATATCACCCCATCTTTTAAAGGCCTTATAGCTATAATAGATGCAGGAGTCCTTCCTAACATTTTTTGAGCATCATAACCAACAGAAAGAATTTCCTTGGTTTTAGTATTCATTGCAACAACAGAAGGTTCAGAAATACTAACACCTTGATTTCTTACAAAAATTAAAGTATTAGCAGTACCTAAATCGATGCCTATATCAAAAGTAAAAATGTTCCAAAAAAAATCTGAAAATGCCATAATATATATAAATAATGCGATAACATTGTAACATTAAACTGAAAGATAGTAAAATGTTCGAGCTAGCTTATGAAAAAGTTTACCGAGGGTATAATCATTAGATCATAGAAGTGTTACCATACTCCTTAAATAATTTTATCTAAGGGAAATGATATAGATAGTAAAACTTTTATCTTATTACATACAAATTAAAAGAGAAAATATATGATGATTCAGATAAACTATTAAGGTGGAAATATTATCAATTCTTAATTTAAAATATTATAGATTTTAATATTAAATTTAGGGTTTGATTTATTGTGGAAGATGGGAAATTAGATACTAAAGATATATTAGGCAGTATAAAACTTATAAATATCGTATGGTTTCCTATATTAATAGTTGCTGGGGATACAATACTCTTAAAAGTTGTTCCAGACTGATCTTTTATAGAGGAAGGCAATGCACCGCCTATTTCTATATTAGAAAAAGATGTTATACATGTATTATTGACAACTTCATATTGAAATCCCATTTGGGTTTCACATCCTAAAGTCTTACTATTTATGTAATATTTATAATAAGAGGTAGAGTTGATATTTATAATTGAATTTTTTGCAATTATTTGTTCTCCTCCTGATGCAAATGTCAAAGTAGATATTTCTGAATATTGAAATTTATATCCATTAGGAGATGTTGCTGTTATAACATCTGTATTATTTTGTGTATTCGAACTAATTACCCAGCTTGAAGGATATTTAAAAGAATAACCATAAGTGGGGTTAGTATAAGTTAACCAACCTTTATATGGATTAACAACTGTATTTGTCTTTGGAGTTGTGTTCTTTAAAGTTACTGTACTTGTTGAAGATTTTTTAAAAGCAATGATATAAAATATTAATCCTAGAGTTATAAGAAGAAGTAATAACAATATAAGCATTGTATCCACTTGCCATCTTTTAATACCACCAGTATTATCTGTATTCTTTTCCATTTATTTATACTATTATAAACTTTAGAATTTAAGAATACAACTAACTGGGCAATAGTCGGAGCCACCCTGAGTCTGATGTATTTTCTAAATTATCACATATATTCAATCTATAAAGGCGTACTGATTGGCGAAATCAGGAAAATCACTATTCCACTCTAGATATGATAAACTTAAAGGAAAGAATAGATAATAAATTAGAAGAACTATATAAAGTATCTAAGAAAAAAAGAACAAAAAATGAAAATAAATAATAAATTTAAAGTGTCTCCTGGGAACATTATTTTTGATTTAACCAAGCACTCTCGGGAGCATATCCATTTGATCTAATACGATGTTTTATAAAGTATTTGTAAAAACTAAATTAAAAATTAACCAACCATTAATATACAAATATAACACTGATTTAGAAATTGGTGATATTGTACTTATTCCATTAGGTAAAAATCATTCAATTGGTGTAATTGTTAATAAATTTAAAGAGAAACCCCAATTTCAATTTAAAATAAAAAATATAATAAAGAATTTAAATGATGATTATATAAAATTAAATATAATAGAACTGAAGATCATCAAATATTTAATTCAAGAATATAATTCTACAGTAAATAATGTATTACAATTATATTTAACTCCTAGATTATTAGATATAAAAACTTCCCCCTATAAAAAGATAACTTCCGAAAACATAACATTAACTAATGAACAGACCCAAGTATTTAATAAAATAATAAATGAAGAAAACATTAATAAGCATATACTCTTTGGTCGAACAGGAAGTGGTAAGACAGAAATATATATAAAATTAATTAAAGAATATATTAAAAATGGAAAACAGGTATTATTATTAATCCCAGATATATCATTAACATCTCAAATATATTCTAAAATAGGCAATTCATTCGATAAAAATGAAATATCAGTAATACATAGTAAAATAAGTAAAAAAAATAGGATAAAAGAAAATAATCTAATTAGGACAGGTGAAAAAAAAATTATTATTGGAGCCAGATCTGCTATATTCTCACGATTTAATAATCTTGGATTAATTATAATAGATGAATTTCAAGATACAAGCTTCAAACAAGAAAAGGATCCTAGATATGACTGTATTAAATTGGCAGAATATTTAACTAGTATTATAAAGGGAAAAATCCTATTGGGTAGTGCAACTCCAAGAATTGACATTTATTATAAATATCTAAATGATAAAAAAAATTGTTCAATATTAAAATTAAAACATAAATATTCTGAAGGCAAGAATCTTGATATTGATGTGAAAATCATTAACCTACAAGAAGATATTAATAAAAATAGAAATTTTATTTTATCTAAAGAATTAAAAGAATCACTATTAAATATGATAAGAGGAAAGGATAAAGCATTATTATATATTAATAGAAGAGGATTTTCTCCGATTGCTTTATGTAAAAAATGTTTATACATCAATAAGTGTCCCAGATGCGAAATACCTTTAAATATACATCTAGAACAAAATAGATATGCTTTTATATGCCACCATTGTGAATTTAGAAAAATTGCGGATAATATAAATTGCCCTATTTGTAAGAATGATAATATAAAATTTTATGGATTTGGAACTCAAACTGTAAAGAAAGAAATTGATGAATTATTAATTAAAAATAAAGTAAAATTAAATACCTTTATATTGGATAAAGACTCTAATAAAGATATCGGACTTTATGAAAAATTAAGTAATGTTGATATAATAATTGGAACTCAAATAATTACAAAAGGTTGGGACTTCGATAATGTTACACTAATAGGAATATTAAATGCTGACCTAGACTTTTCTTTTCCTGATTACAGAGGAATTGAAGATTCTTATGAAAAATTTATACAAATAATAGGAAGAACAGGAAGAAAGAATAACATAGGAAAAGTTATTATACAAACATATAATTCAAATAATCCACTTTTAGCAGATATTCAAAAAGAAGATTTTGAAGACTTTTTTAGTAAAGAAATTAAGTTCAGGAAGAGGTTTAAATATCCACCATTTTCTAAATTAATAAAAATAACAATCAAGTCAAAAAATGAAGATACTCTCAATAAAAAGGCCATTGATTTTTATAATAAAATATTAATGTTAAGAACAAATAATATTATTTATTATCCCAATAATTCTTATCCTTATAAAAAAAATTATATCTATAGAAAAAATATAATAATTAAAATAATAGATGAAGAGGATAAGATGAAATACTTCCTTAGAAAAGAATTATCAAATGAAAAGGATATAGTTATAGATGTTGACCCTATAAATCTAAGTTAATTACTTATTTCTTAATGTACGATAACATCTAGTACAAATCTTTATTTTTAATGAAGATTGGCTATCACCAATATTAACTCGAAGGTTCCTTAAATTTGGATAGGATTTGCTTTTAGTTTTAGGAGCTCTTTTAGCCCATCCACCACTTTGTTTATGGCTTATATTTGTAACCGTTATGTAGCCTTTACTACATATATCACAAGTTCTTGACATAGAATATTAAGATAAAGTAACAAATAGCTATGGTATAATAAAAAAAGTTTTTATGCAAGGTCAAATAATACTCAACATTATACTTTTAGCTATTATTATAATAATTAGCATTTCCTTCCACGAGTTTAGCCACTCAATAATGGCATATATATTGGGAGATAGTACTGCAAAAGATCAAGGGAGATTAACACTGGATCCAACAAAACATATAACTATTTGGGGTTTAATTTTTATGGTATTAACAGGATTTAGATTTGGATGGGGAAAACCCACACCGATTAATCCAAATAATTTAAAAAATAAATACTTATACATATTAATAATTGCTTTAGCAGGACCTATATCAAATATAATCCTTGCTCTATTTTTTGCATTACTATTAAAAATTAATATCTATGGAGATCTTACTAATTCAAAGATATTATATATTATAAACTACTTTATAATAATTAATGTAAGCTTAGCTATATTTAATCTAATACCAATACCACCACTAGATGGAGGGAACATATTAAATTTTATATTTAAAAAATCCTCAATAGAAGATTTCCTTTATAAATATGGTATATATATCCTTATAATAATGATATTACCTATAATCCCAATTAATGGATATGAATCATTAATACAAGTTATTATTACACCAATAATAAATTTCATATATACCATATTAATATTCCTGTAAAATTGATATAATCCTAAAGGGTTCATCAATTTAATAAAATTGATTTAACAATTATATTTTTTAAAAAACAAATAATATATTTCTGTGGAAAATATTTGAGTTTTTATTTTTGGTTTTTTTATAAATCAATTTTTGTCCTTGGTGAACCCGTTTAGACTCAATTGATAAAAATGACTTTATTATGTAAAATCAAATACTATTGATTGAGCCTTCTTAGCTCAGCGGTAGAGCAGCTGTTTTGTAAACAGCAGGTCGTCAGTTCGAATCTGACAGGAGGCTATCAAGGCTTATGCAGAGATGGCGGAGTGGACAATCGCGGCTGACTGTAAATCAGTTGCCATTATGGCTACGGAGGTTCGAATCCTTCTCTCTGCATTAAGCCTAGGTAGCTCAGTTGGTAGAGCATTCCCATGGTAAGGGAAAGGTCAGCGGTTCAATCCCGCTTCTAGGCTTTTTTATTTTATAATGAATAATTATATGGCTGCAAAAGAAAATAGAAGATATATAAATTTTGAATGTACAGTATGTAAAGAGAAAAATTATACATCTGAAAAAAATTTTGTAAATGATACTGAAAAAATAGAAATTTCGAAATTTTGCCCTAGGTGTAAAAAACATACTTTACATAAAGAAGTAAAATAAGGGTTCATAGTTCAATGGTAGAACATTGGTCTCCAAAACCAATAATGGGGGTTCAATTCCCTCTGAACCTGGTTAATTATTGATATAATATAAAATATTTGATAACATCCATATATTACAAATGAATTTATTTAAATTTTTAAAAGAAGTTTTTGTTGAACTAAAGAATACTAAGTGGTATACAGGAAGAGATTTATATAATTCAACAATATTAATAATCATCTTATCTATTAGTATTAGTCTTATACTATTTGGTATTGATGTTTTATTTCAAAAGCTTTTACTATTAGTATTATGAAAAGTAAAGAAAGTAATAAAAATTTTAAATGGTATGCTGTAAATGTTTTTACATCACATGAAAAAAAGGTTGCATTAATAATTAAACAAAGAGCTGAGACAGCAAATCTAGGAGATAAAATTGAAGATATCGTTATCCCTACTCAAAATAAAACTGTTATAACAGATGGGAAAAAGAAACAAATTAAAGAAAAAATACTTCCAGGTTATATACTAATAAAAATGGATTTGGATAAAGATACTTGGCCAATAATTAGAGATACTCAAGGAGTTACAGGATTTGTTGGTTCAGGAAATAACCCAACCCCTCTAGAAGAAAATGAAGTACAAGCAATACTTAAATTCATGGAATTAGAAACTCCTGCAATTCAAACTTCATTTAATGTTGGAGATGCTATAATGGTTACAGATGGTGCTTTCAAAGATTTTAATGGTAAAGTAAATGAGGTAAATGAAGAAAAAGGTAAAGTTAAGGTTTTAATCTCAATATTTGGGAGAGAAACCCCAGTAGAACTAGATCTAATGCAAATAAAACTTATTTAAATTAACAAATATGCAAAAAAAATTAATTACACAAGTAAAATTACAAATAATGGCAGGAAAAGCTACCCCTACTCCGCCTATAGGTCCAGCACTAGGGCAACATGGAGTCAATATAATGGATTTCTGTAATCAATTTAATAATCAAACTAAAGATAAAGGAGATTTGATTTACCCAGTTGTAATAGATATATACGAAGATAGATCTTTTAAGTTTATTATAAAAACACCACCTGCAGCAATATTAATAAAAAAAGAGTTAAATATAGAAAAAGGATCAAAAGAATCATTAAAAGAAAAAGTCGGGAAGTTAACAAAAGAACAGTTAAGAAGGATAGCTGAAATAAAACTTCCAGATTTAAATACAAATGATATAGAAAAAGCACAAAAGATAATAGCTGGAACAGCTAGAAATATGGGAGTAACAATAGAAGATTAAAAATATGAAAAAAAGAAGTAAAAAATACAATGAAATAAAAAATAAAATTGAAGAGAAAGGTTTAAATGATTCTTTTGAATTAGTTAAAGATGTATCAATAAGTAGATTTAAAGGTTCCATAGAAGTTCACATTGCTCTAAAAACTTCAAAGAAAGAGAATAAACAAAATATAAGGGGCAGTGTATTTTATAAAAATTCTGTTGGAAAAAAGAAAAAGATACTTCTTTTTACAGACAGAAAAGATATTAATGAAAAATTAAAGAAACAGTTTGACTATATAGGACTGGATGAATATATAAAGAAAATTCAAGAAGGGTGGATTGATTTTGATATTGCAATAGCAACACCTAACGTTATGCCACAAATAGCTATATTAGGAAAAATATTGGGACCAAGATCTCTTATGCCTAATCCTAAACTAGGTACAGTCACAGATAATTTAGAAGGTATATTAAATGAATATAAGAGTGGAAAATTTGATTATAAATCCGACCAAATGGGTAATATACATACTATAATAGGTAATGTTGATAATACAAAAGAAGAATTATTAGATAATTTTAGTGATTTAATGAAATCAATATTAAATGTTACAGGTAAACCAATACAATCTGCTTTTAAAAGTATATATCTAGCACCTACAATTGGACCTTCAATTAAACTAGAAAATGACGATATCATTAAATTATTATCATGATTGATTTATAATAAAATATATATTAGTATGTTATTATCACACTAGATATTTCCAATAAATAATTTAAAAAAATGAAAGATAAAGATTTAGAAATATTTTCACTACAAAGTTTAGATTCAAAAAGTCTTGCAGATTTAAGAATCATAGCTGAAAAAGAAAAAATACCTGATTATCAAGAGTTGAATAAAAGGGATCTAATATTATCAATTTTAAAAGTATTAGATAAAAATGACACAGGTATAAGTATTGAAGGCATATTAGAAATAATAAATGATGGAATACATGGGATATTAAGATCATATACTCTACTTCCAGGAGAGAATGATGTATATGTATCAGGATCACAAATAAAGAAATTTAACCTGAAACAAGGAGACTATATCAAAGGGAAGGCAAGACTGCCAAAGGACAACGAAAGGTACTTAAGTATACTAAAAATAGAAAAAATAAATGAAAGAGATCCCAATGAAGCTGCAAAAAGAACTCCGTTCGAAAGGCTAACACCAATATTTCCTGCTGAACAAATAAAATTAGAGATTGACCAATTTAGACTTTCAAACAGAATAATAGATTTATTATCTCCTATTGGCAAAGGGCAAAGGGGAATGATAGTATCTCCTCCTAAATCAGGGAAGACGACACTATTAAAAGATATTGCTGACGGTATATCAGAAAACCACAAAGAAATACATTTAATGATATTACTAATAGGAGAAAGACCTGAAGAGGTAACAGATATAAGGAAATCTACAAAAGCAGAAGTTTTCGCTTCAAATTTTGACGAGCAACCAGAAAATCAAATCAAAGTCGCAGAAATAGTTTTGGATAGATCTAAAAGGTTAGTAGAAGAAGGTAAGGATGTAGTGATATTAGTAGATAGTTTAACTAGATTAGCTAGAGCATATAATATTACTGTTCCTCCATCAGGAAGAACATTATCAGGGGGATTTGATCCAATAGCACTATATCCTCCAAAGAAATTCTTTGGATCAGCAAGGAATCTTGAGGAATATGGTAGTTTAACTATTATAGCAACAGCACTAGTTGATACTGGAAGTAGAATGGATGATTTAGTTTATGAAGAATTTAAAGGTACTGGAAATATGGAACTACATTTAGATAGAAAACTATCTGAAAGAAGAATATACCCTGCAATTGATGTTGTAAAATCAGGAACAAGACACGAAGAGAAATTGTTATCTCCTGAAGTACTAAATCAATCTTGGATTATAAGGAGAATGCTTGACACTCTAAAATCTGGAGAAAGCAGTGAGTTGCTTATAGAAAGACTGAAAAAGACTAAAAATAATAACGAATTTTTACTCACATTACATGAAAATCTAAATTAAATAATTATAAATTATTTACCATCCCATGTAATCTTGACTACTTATCTTATAATCAAATAATTCATCCTCTTTAAACCAAAGATTAATTTCATATTCAGCATCTTCAACTGAGCTAGATGCATGAATCAAATTATATATAGATCTCTTCTGAAAAGTTGCTATATCTAAATTATCCCAAGAATAATCTCCCCTAATTGTTCCAGCAGGAGATTCAATTGGATAGGTTGACCCAACAATTTTCCTAATCAATTTAATACATCCAGGTCCTTCCATAACGATAGCTATAACAGGACCCAATGTTAAATACTTTTCATTTGAAGTATTTATAAATTTCCCTATTTCAAAAGGATCTGTAGTATTGAAATCTTTCTCTAACTCATTTAATTTATTCTTATTTTTATAATCATCTATAACTTTATTCCCAACATTTAAACACCATTCTTCCGATACAGGATAGTGCTTTTTTGCCAAATATGAATCAGGAAAAACCATTTTCATTCCTATAATCTTCAACCCAAGTTTTTCAAACCTGGATAATATTTCTCCTACAATACTCCTTGATACTCCATCATGTTTTATTAAAATTAAAGATTTCTCATAGAATTTACTATTTTTGCTCATGATGTATGTTATTCCAATAAAATAAATTTAACATATTGATGATTTTACTATATAATATTTATTTATTCAAAAGCTACGTCCCTGTAGCTCAGATGGATAGAGTGTCTCGGTCCTAACGAGAAGGTCATAGGTTCGAATCCTATCAGGGATAATGATTATAGTGAAAAAGGAAATATACTAGAATTCTTAATCAAATTTACAACATAAAGATATTTCTTACCACCTTTGAATGCATAATTAAATAGTAGATAATTATCACCCGGAGAAATATAATAGTTTCCAATACTATTATTGGATATTAAATATTTATTATTTGACCCTATTGCTTGTTCATAAATGGACAAAGTCCCTCCCGAAGAATTCTTCTGTTGATAAAATATATAACTACCTAGATCGAATGGAGTTAAATTGTACATACTACTATAATCATTGCTAATAAGGGTATAAGAAGAATTTCCTATATAATAGGCATATAAGCTATTTGCCTTAGAAAGGATTATATAATTATTTTGGTCTCTAAAACTGACTAAATTATAATTTTTAGCAAACTTTATTCTACCTGATAAGATATCATTTTTTATAGACAACAAATAATTATATCCGTTATTTGATGAAGCAACGATATATCCTCCAAAATTATTACCCAAAAGATTTGTCACCTTTCCAGAAATCTTTGTTAAGGTGATTTTATCTGTTCCATCAATATTTGATATAAAAATATCAGTTTCGTTATTACTAAGATCATAATAAGTATATACTATCTGTGATCCCAAAATTTCATAATGAAAGTCTTCAGATCCAAATAAAAACAGATATGCCTGCCCAGTAGATATATTTACACTTCCTAGCAAACTGCCTGATTGAATGATTATGTATTCAGATGACCCAGCAAAAGAAACCTTATTTATATTATTAATATATGGCAAATTAAAAAGCGACAATTTCCCAGAGGATACATCATACAAATAGTAAATTTTATTATATTCTATAAGAAGATATGAATTTGAATAATCAGACATAATATTTATATTATACTTTGGATTAAAATTTAATTTTTTGGATAGATTAAATAGATATATAGGAAGAGTGCTTTTATTAATTTGAGATAAATCTAAATAATAAACTTTATACTCTTTTGATAAAGTTTCAACTATAATGTATAAATAGTTATTTTGATATTTATAAAAGGTTTTATATACATATCCATCAGTTGATACTATACTCTGATTAATCTTACTAGGGATTAAGAATGCATCTATATTTGTTATAATACTTGGTTTTACAGTGACTAAGCTTTGCCAAGCCACATAATTATTGGACTCAATCCTTAAATTATATGATCCCGGATTTAATGAATTTAAAACGACAGGAGATGTTCCTATATAATGACCATTTAGATATACGTTGGAATTATTAGGAGTTGTATTTACTCGTAGTATACCAGTTGTTGTGATTGTAAAATTAGATAAATTTAGAGTGTATCCCCTAGCCACAAGCACAATTACACCCGCAACAATCAATAGTATCAATATAACAAAGAAAGAGTTTATCCTAGAATATAATTTACTCTCCTTTAATTTATGAAAATTGCCCTTCTTGCTATTCTTAATGTCATTTTTCATATTTCATATTATTTATAGTATATGTTAAAATTATACCATAAAATAATATCTTATCATTAAATCATGTTAAATAATAATAAATTTGGACTAGACTTTGGAACATCTAATTCACTTATATCTCTTCAGAATAAAGGAATAATATTAAATGAACCATCTGTAGTAGCAATATCAATAGATGACAATTCAATAATATCAATTGGGTATGAAGCAAAAGAAATGCTTGGCAAAACCCCAGAGGGAATAATATCAAAAAAACCAATTAAAGGAGGAGCTATAGCAAATTACAAAATATCTGAAATGATGATTAAATACTTTTTCTCAAAAGTCCCAAAGACCAAATTTTTAACAGGATCTCAAGTTGTATCAAGCGTTTCTTCAGGATTAACTTCTGTAGAGAAAAGAGCTCTCTACGAAGCTATAATCAATTCTGGTGCAAAAAAGGTTTTCCTTATGCAAGAGACTCTACTAACTGCAATAGGATCAAACTTACCTATAGGAACATCTTCTGGAAATATGGTTATCAATATAGGCGGTGGCACTGCTGAATTTGCCATAATATCCCTTAATGGCGTTGTAGTTTCTGATTCAATAAGGGTTGGAGGTGAATACATAAATGACTCAATAATTAATTTTTTGAAAAAAAATAGATCAATAGTTATTGGGGATCAAATGGCAGAAAATATTAAAATAGAAATAGGGTCTGCGTTACCTTTAACTTCCCCATTAGAGATGGAAATAAAAGGAAGGGATTCTATTACTGGAATGCCCAAATCAATAAATATAGATACGAATACTGTAGTTGAAGCTATCAAATCACCTTTAAATCTTATTATACAGACTACTCGACAGTTACTAGAAAGAACACCACCTGAACTTTCTTCAGATATTATAGATAGAGGAATACTCTTAAGTGGAGGAACAGCACTATTAAGAAATATAGATACTCTACTCTCTAGGGCAATAGGTATACCTGTATATATCAGCGATAACCCATTACTAACAGTCTCCAATGGAGCATCTGAAGCATTAAAGTATATGGATTCTCTTTCAAAAAATATAAAGAATCCATTATAGATTAAGGCATGTATATATTTATATTATTAATAACAATATACTTAATTCTAGGTATAATAAGCATTAACTATCCTAAGCTACTCCTGCCAATATCTATATGCCTATTACCCTTAGAAAGATTTAACATATATATGGGGTTCTCTCTATCTCCATTAATATTATATATACCAATAATATTACTATCTATATTTACTAATTTTAAAGAAATCAAAAAACAAATAAAGTTATATCCAATTAATAAAACTATTATTTATTCTCTTTTATTAATATTACTAGCAATAATTGTTACTGACGTTTTTGCAATAAATAGATTTTTATCATTAAAATCCTCAATATATGTCTTTATAACAGTATTTATGTTTATATTCGGATATTTATATATATCAATTTATAAAAATATAAAGACCATAATAAATAGTATAATAGTATCTGATCTAATAGTATCAATTTATGGAATAATACAGTTTATATCTTATCTATTTTTCAAGAAGGATAGAATCGGATTATACAAGATTCTACATTCTTCCACAATTAATCCTAGTTATTTTTTAATAACAATTCACCATATCTCAATTCTACGACCGGATTCAACATTCACTGATGTAAATACTGCTGCGGGATATATATTACTCTCTTTACCAATGATTCTAACACTATATATTTTAAATAAAAGAAAAAAATATAATGAATATATTAATAGATATTTAATAAATTTATCCCCAATAATAGCAATATATTTTATATTGACTTTTTCAAAAAGTGCCTTTATTGGATTATTTATAATAATCTTGTATTTAATATATATTTATAAAATATATAAAAATACCTTATTTAAATATTTCTTTACTCTAACTGTTATTTTAGTATTAGCTATATCTTACAAAATTAACTTAATAAAGTATGTATATACGAAAGAAAAATATTCATATTTAGGTCATTTTATATTAACTAAATATTCTTATTATATATTTGAAAAACACCCCATTACTGGAACAGGAATAGGAAGTTTTACTTACTACTTCGGAACATATATAAAACCCTATATACAATATTATTATAATAATATTGATAATCCTCCAGTAATATTACTATGGCTTTCAGAGATAGGTTTAATAGGATTTATTGCATATCTAAATTTCTTTATAAATTATTTCAGAGATATAGTGGGATCAAATCATAGAAAAAGTACTTTAAGGAAATACCTTGAAAAAGCATTTATTGCAGGTATAATAGGGATATTGATAGCAAATTTATTTCATTCCTATCTAACACTAATATTTAATTGGGAATTAATGGGAGTATTTTTAGGTATAATATATATCATATAAGAGTAGACAAATTTAAAATAAATTTGCCTACTCAAACTAATTAAAATATTATTTTAAGGTTATTTTTGCTCCAACCTCTTCAAATAATTTCTTTATTTTATCTGCTTCTTCTTTGTTAACTGACTCTTTCAATGCCTTTGGAGTAGCCTCTGTTATATCTTTTGCTTCCTTTAAACCTAATTCTGGATTAATGCTTCTAATAGCCTTAATAACTTCAATCTTCTTATCTCCTGCACTTTCTAGAATTACATCAAATGAATCTTTCGCTTCTTGACTCTGAGAACCATCTTGTTGTGCTGAATTATTATCTCCATTAGGCGCTGAAACGACTTGAACTTGACTACTAGCCTTTACTCCAAATTCATCCTCAAGAGCCTTTACCAACTCAGATATCTCCAAGATATTCATTTTCCCTATTTCAGAGATTATATCTTTAATTTTTTTATTTTCCATAAACTTATTTCACCCCCTCTTCTTTAGTATTTTTAATTGAATTTAAAACATTTATTAATGAAACTGCTGAGAAACTTAGTGAATTGACTAAGTTTTCCAGATTACCATTCAAAATATAAATCAACTTTAATATAAGAACCTCTATAGAATCTATACTTGCCAGATCTAAAATCATATTTTTATCTATAAGATTATTATTTAAAATACCAAATTTTATTTCTATTCCTAATTCTTTAGAAAAATTCAATATTTCCTTCGCAAAAATATTTGAATTATTAGGTGCAAAAACAACAGAATTATATCCGTATATCAAATCTAATAAAGTATTGGAACTATTATTTTTTGCTAAAACTCTCTTAAAAAGAGTATTTTTTATTAATTTATATTCTCCGCCAATAGATTTTATTTTATCTCTAATAATTTCCAATTGATATACTGTTAATCCAGATGTATCCATAAAAAATATAGCTTCTGAGGAATCAATTCCTTTTTCATAAGAAACTATTATCTCTTGTTTTTTTAATTTATTTATAGCCATTTAAATGAAAATATAAGTTTAAATAGGATGAACTTTTAATCTCTTAGAGATCCTATTGTCTAAAACTTAACAACTGATATATTCTATATCAATTAATATTTTTAGTCAACAAAAAAGGGATCGGTACTGCCCCCCACCGATCCCAATAATAAATTAAATTAATTTAACTTATTATTTAAAACTCATTTCCATGGGTCCAGCAAAGCTTCTTTTACTAACCAGCCCCAGGGAGATGAGTTTTAGTATCAAAAGAACAATTAAATTTTATCCCATAACATTATTTTTGTCAACCCCATAATTAAAATCCAGTCAAAACAGAAAGATAAGTGGCTTCAATAAAGACTATTTCAAATTATGTGGATAACTTTTTGGGGTGATTGTTATTGTGGATAAGTGGTGTAATGTTTTAATTAATAGATTCAATATATATTTTTTCTTCTTTGTTAATTCCTATTTTTAAAGTAATACCGTTAAAGGTAGTGTCACTTTGTATCATATTTTCAATAAAATATGCAGATAAACTCGTTTCAGTATATTTATTAAAAACTCTCTTTAATTGCCTTGCACCAAAATCTTCATTAAACCCCTTAATTGAAATATAATTTAAATATTCATCCGAAAATATAAGATTTAAAGATGATTTTTTCATTTTATTAGAATAATCCCTTGCTATTTTCTTTACAATTTTAAAAGAATCCATAGATGTTAAAGATTTAAATACAATAATATCATCAATTCTATTTAAAAATTCAGGTGGCAAATATTCCTTTAGTCTAATTAATGACTCTTCCTCTATTTTTGAATATTCACTCTCTATAGATTTTGAATCAAATTTCCTGTTCATCTGTACATCTGTATTAAATCCTAATATTGAATTACTCTCTATAATATCTGAAGCTATATTAGATGTAAGTATAATCACTGTATTTTTGAAATTAACAAATCTTCCCCTACTATCAGTCAAATGACCCTCCTCCATTATTTGTAATAATATATTAAGAACCTCAGGGTGAGCCTTTTCTATCTCATCAAACAAAACTACTGAGTATGGCTTATTCTTTACCCTTTCAGTTAATTGTCCTCCTTCTTGATAGCCAACATAACCTGGGGGAGATCCAATAAACTTAGAAACACTGTGTGATTCCATATACTCACTCATATCAATTTGAATCAACGACTTTTTACTCCCTATATACTTTATTGCAATTTGTTTAGCTAGCTCTGTCTTTCCAACACCAGTAGGACCAACAAACAAGAACACCCCTAATGGTCTATTTTCATCTCTAAACCCTACTTTCGCACTTTTAAGTATATTTGAAACCCTATCTACAGCATTATCCTGACCTATAATCTCCTTCTTCATTACATTATCCAAATTTCTTAATTCTTTAAGATTAAAATTAGATATACTATATGATGGTATCCCAGTCCATTTAGAAATAACTGTAACAATATCATTAGGTGAAACCTCCTTCATATTTGAGATTAACTCTTTATTTAGTGATTCAATCTTACTTAACAAATCCAACTCCTTTTCCTTATAATAAAGAGACTGTAAATATTTCTTATCTTCTAAGTATTTCTCTTTTTTATCTGATACTTTTTTCAAGTTATTTTTTATACCACTTAATAGAATCTCAACATTATTCTTTTCTAAAGATTTCGATGTTGAAGATTCTTCTAATAAATCTATCGCTTTATCTGGGAGAAATCTATCTACAATAAATCTATCAGAAAGATTTACTGAGGCCACTATAGAATCATCTGTTATTTTCACATTATGATAAGACTCAATATCACCTTTTATCTCTTTAATTGCCTTTATGCTATCATCAATACTTAATTCTTCTATTTTGACTGGAAGGAATCTTCTTGTTAAAGCAGCATCCCCCTCAAAGAATCTTTGATATTCATAAAATGTTGTAGCACCTATACATCTTAAATAATCACTAGTTAAGTGAGGTTTCAGCATATTTGCTATATCATTGTTTCCTCCGTTACTACCTAGATTAAAAATCATGTGTATTTCATCTATAAATAATATAATGTTTTTTCTTGCCTTTATATCCTCCATCATATTATTTATTTTCATTTCTAATTCTCCCCTCATCTCAGTTGACATCATTAACTTTGATAAATCTAGACTCCAAATCTCAAAATTTTGTAAATTTTCTGGAACTTCTTTTTTATGTATCATGTAGGCTAAATTTTCCACAATAGAAGTTTTTCCTACACCAGCTTCACCAATAAGAATTGGATTATTCTTATTTCTTCTTGATAATATATGAATTATTCTATCTATTTCTTTTTTCCTACCTATAACTTTAGTAATACCCGACTCCTGAGATTTCTGATTTAGATTAACCCCTATAAATGACAAGTAAGATTTATTTATTATATCTAGATTCTTATTAGTTGTATTTGCATTGCTATATGAAAAAACCCCTGGAGGGTAGTTTCCAAAAGAAGATACTAAACTCTCAAAATAATCATAATCTATACCGAAATTCTTCAATTCTTTAACAAATGGATTTCTAACTAGTTGGAGTATAGATAACATCAAATGCTCTGTTCCAACATATACATGTCCCATTTTCCTTGAGATATAGAATGCACCAATTAAGGCCTTATTAAAATCTTCTGATACTATAATCTCTCTGCCTTGTGATTTTTCTTCTACTATTATATTGCTAAAGGATACAGAAGAATTAAAATTAACACTTTCTAATGCTCTATTAACAAAACTATCTTTCTGATTAATTATACCTAAAAAAAGATGTTTTACCTCTAAATATTTAGAATTATTTTTTTTAGCATAATCATATGCAAAATTTATTGCATTAATAGCATTTTTTGATAATTTTTTAAGACTAGAATCCATTTCCATGATATTCTTATTATAACATATGTTAAAAATGGGATTTTATTATTTTGTTTTTTTTGATTTCTTAAGACTTAGCCCTAAATGTCTTTCAACTGGAGATATTGAGAGTACCTTTAAATCTAATTCTTGTCCTACACTTAAGAATTTTGAGATATCTTCAATTGGATCATCTGATAACTCAGATACATGTATTAAACCATTAACTCCTTCTGCAATTCTCACAAATACCCCATAATCAACTATTTTTTGAACAACACCCTTAACTTGTTGTCCTACTTTGTACTTTGATATTATAGAATCCCAAGTATCTTGTTGTAATCTTTTAATCGAATATGCAACTCTTTTTCCATCATCACCCATACTAATAAGTTGAACCTTAACTTCATCTCCTATCTTATAAAAATCGTTAGGATCTGTAACTTTATCCCATGATATTTCTGAAAGGTGAACTAGACCTTCTAAACCTTGAGCTGTAACAAAGATTCCATATGGAGTAACACTTGTAACAACACCATCTAATACATCTCCCACTTTAATATTTTTTAAAGTTTCATCCCTTAACTGAACATCTTCGTTACTAGATACTAATTTTTCTGATAATATTATTCTATCTTTATTTTTATCAAGCTCTATAACTTTCACAAATAAGGATTCTCCTATTAAAGAATTTAGGCTTTCAGATATATCATTTTCACTAGAATTCTCTTTATATATTCTAGCAAAATCCAATTGGGATATTGGGACAAAACCAGATAATGAACCCTCAATATCAACCAATAAACCACCACTATTATAGTCTACAACAACTACCTCTATAATTTCATTGTTTTTCCATGCATCTTCTAATTTTCTCCATTTTCTTAAATCTTCTGTTCTTCTTAAAGATAGTTCTATTTGACCTTTATCGTTTTCAGGATTAACAACATATAACGTCAGCACATCTCCATTCTTCATATCTTTCAATGAAAATCCTGGACTTCTTAATTCAGATCCAGAAATTATACCTTCTGATTTATTTTTTAAATCCACTAAAACAACTCCCTTCATTATCTTTACAATTTTCCCCTCAATAATATCTGCCTTTTTCAACACCTTATTATCTATGGGGTATTTTTTTAATAATTCAGAAAATTTAATATTTTTTTGACTTTTTGTTTCTTTCATAAGCATAAAAAATTCTTGGCAATGACCTATCTTCCCTTACAGTATTTTCGGAGCTTAAATGTTTTACGACTCTGTTCGGAATGGAAAGAGGTAGTTCCACTTAGCTACAATCACCAAGAATTTGGAATATATTGTATCAAAAATTTTGAACAAAAGGAATACTCCCTTAAAAGTAAATAGATACATGGTATTTAAGATTAATTACCCTATAAGGCTTCGACTTATTAGTACTCCTTGACTAAATACATCACTGCACTTACATCTAGAGCCTATCAAGATATATAGTAAATTAAATTGCTTTAATTACACTTCTATATCTAAACCTCATATTCTATAAGGAGTCTGATAAGGATTCTTAATCTTGAAGTTAGCTTCATGCTTATATGCTTTCAGCATTTATCTAGAAGTAACTTAGCTACTCAGCGGTGCTCTTGGTAGAACAACTGATACACTAGAGGTTACCTCACTCCGGTCCTCTCGTACTAGGAGCAAAACTTCTCAAAAATCCAACGCCCACACAGGATAGAGTCCAACCTGGCTCACGCCGGTTTAAACCCAGCTCGCGTGCCACTTTAATAGGCGAACAGCCTAACCCTTGGGACCTTCTACAGCCCCAGGATGTGACGAGCCGACATCGAGGTGCCGAACCCCCTCGTCGCTAGGAACGCTCAGAGAAGACTAGCCTGTTATCCCCGGGGTAACTTTTATCCGATAAGTTCTGACGCTACCATAAGCAATCAGAAGATCATTTTGCCCTGCTTTCGCAACTGCTCGACTTGTGTGTCTCGCAGTAAAGCTTCCTTATACCAATACGCTCATTAGTTCCACTTCTATAGGAACTGAGGAAACCTTTGGACACTTTCGTTACTCTTTAGAAAGTGACCGTCCCAGTCAAACTGACCACCAGACACTGTCTCATTCCCGGATAACGGAAAAGATTAGAAACAAAGTATTAAAGGGGAGGTATTACACTGGTGACTCCACCACAGCTGACGCCATAGCTTCAAAGTCTCCCTCCTATTCTCTACGATTAATACCATATTTCAATGCCAAGTTTCAGTAAAGTTCCACGGGGTCTGTTTGTCCTTGTGTGGGTAAGCCGCATCTTCACAGCTATTTCAATTTCACCGAGTCCTCTGTTAAGACAGTGTCAGATTCGTTACGCCTTTCATGCGGGCCACTAATTAAGTGGCAAGGAATTTCGCTACCTTAGGACCGTTATAGTTACAGCCGCCATTGACTAGGACTTCTATCGCAAGCTTCACTTTAGAATTACTTCTAAAATTAACCCGCTTTATTAATCTACTAGCATTGGGCAGGCGTCAACCCCTATACATCCTCTTGCGAGTTAGCAGGGATCTGTGTTTTTAGTAAACAGTCGATCTGACCTATTTTATGTCTCTTTTATTTCTAAAAGAGCTGCTTTCTCCCGAAGTTACAACAGTATTTTGCCGAATTCCTTAACAAAGGTTATCTCGATCACCTTGGTATCCTCTACCTATCTACCTGTGACGGTTTGCGGTACGGTTAAAATTAATTCTCACTAGAGACTTTTCCAGTAAGAAAAATAGTTGATAAGCTTCATCCGAAGAATCCACTTACATCATAGCTCACATAAACGCTTTACCGGATTTACCTAATAAAACTGGTTTACTATTTTGAAAATCATATCCATAGATTTCTCAACATTTCCTTCTTAGTCCTCCCATCGTTAATAACGAATTAATTTTAGTACAGGAATATCAACCTGTTGTCCATCGCCTACGACCTTCGTCCTGAGCTTAGGACCGACTAACCCCCGGCTGATTAACATAGCCGTGGAAACCTAAGATATTCGGTGTGCTAATTTTTCATTAGCATTTCGTTACTCATGTCAGCATTCTTACTTCTATACTCTCCACTAGTCCTTACAGTCTAGCTTCACTGAATATAGAACACTCCTCTACCTTAATATTATAAATAATATTAACCGTAATTTCGGTATTAAGCTCTAGCCCCGTTAAATTTTCAGCGCAAAGTTCCTTTGCCAGTAAGCTATTACGCATTTTTTAAATGATGGCTGCTTCTGAGCCAACATCCTGGATGTCTTAGGAACCTTACATCCTTATCCACTTAGCTTAAATTTAGGGACCTTAATTGACGGTCTGGGCTGTTTCCCTTTCGACTGATGGAGCTTAGCCCCCATAGTCTGACTCCAAAAATATACACAATAGCATTCGGAGTTTAACAGATTAAGGTAAGTCAAAAGACCCCCTAAAATCAATCAGTGCTCTACCTCTATTGATTAAATTTTTAGGCTAGCCCTAAAGCTATTTCGAGGAGAACCAGCTATTTCCAGGTTCGATTGACGTATTACCACTATCCACAGTTCATCCCATAAAATTTCAACTTTAACGGGTTCGGACCTCCATATTGATTTCTCAATACTTCATCCTGACCATAGATAGATCACCTGGTTTCGGGTCTACATCCAACTACTAATCGCCCTTTTAAGACTTGCTTTCGCTACGACTACATTTATTCAAAAACTTAATCTCGCAATTAGATTCAACTCGCTGACTCATTCTTCAATAGGCACGTTGTCAACCTGTAAAGATACTCTTCTTGTGCAAGCACTCAAAAAATATTTCCTTTACATAAGCCTCCAACTGTTTGTAAGTATATGATTTCAGAAACTATTTCATTCTCTTTCCTAGAGATCTTTTCACCTTTCCCTCACGGTACTTGTTCACTATCGGTCACAAAAAGTATTTAGCCTTACCTCATGGCTGAGGCTGATTCTCACATGTTTTCACCTATCACGTGATACTCTAGACATAATTAGAAAGATTGATAATTTTAAAATACACGACTCTCACGTTCTATGGTCTACCTTTCCATATAGTTCTTCTAATTATCAATTTTGTAACTTTCCTAAAGCTTCATAGTACTTTAACATTACATCTAAACACCTAAATAATTTATACAACTATGAATTGCCCTTAGAAAAAATCATTATTATTGCTAACAAATCATTCAACTAAGAAATTATAAAGGTTTGGGCTCTTTCCATTTCGCTCGCCGCTACTTAGGAAATCATTATTATTTTCTTTTCCTCCAGTTACTAAGATGTTTCAGTTCACTGGGTTACTTCTTTATTACCTATTTTATTCAGTAATAAGTTTCTCATATAGAGAAGGGTTTCCCCATTCGGAAATCCCCGGATAATAGCGCTTAATTGTCAACTCTCCGAGGCTTATCGCAGACTATCACGTCCTTCTTCAGCTTTTTGTGCCAAGGCATCCATCATATACCCTTAATGCCTTACATGAGTAATTTAATTATAAATACCCACTATATCTATTCACTTTTAAAAGAGCATCGTGTGGAGACGAGGAGATTCGAACTCCTGACCTCTTCAGTGCAAATGAAGCGCTATACCAACTAAGCTACGTCCCCACGTAATAAGACTGGGCGACCATGGAATCGAACCATGGACCTCAGTCTTATCAGGACTGCGCTCTAACCGACTGAGCTAGTCGCCCAAATTAACTATATAAAGAACGCTTTTTCACAAATTAAAAGTAGCAGGTATAAAATTCTAATAGGTTTAAATTTATCTCCTTAAAAGGAGGTGATTCAGCCCCAGATTCCCCTAGGGCTACCTTGTTACGACTTAGTCCCAATCACTAATTTTACCTTCTATTGGCAAAACCAATATTCAGGTACCATTAATTTTCATGACTTGACGGGCGGTGTGTACAAGACCCGAGAACGTATTCACCGCAGCATGCTGATCTGCGATTACTAGCAATTCCAACTTCATGAGGGCGAATTGCAGCCCTCAATCCGAACTGAGAAGAAGTTTATAGATTAGCTTAGCCTTGCGGTTTTGCAACTTATTGTCTTCTCCATTGTATCGCGTGTGTTGCCCAGGACATAAGGGATATGACGACTAGACGTCATCTTCGCCTTCCTCATCGTTATAACGATGCAGTTTCTGAAGAAATATATAACATCAGATAAAGGTTGCGCTCGTTGCGGGACTTAACCCAACATCTCACGACACGAGCTGACGACAGCCATGCAGCACCTGTGTTAAAGCTCCTTGCGGCACTTTCAACTTTCGCTGAAATTCTTTAACATGTCAAACCCTGGTAAGGTTCTACGTTTATCACCGGATTAAACCCCGCGATCCACTGCTTGTGCGGGTCCCCGTCAATTCCTTTGAGTTTTAGCCTTGCGGCCGTACTCCCCAGGCGGGATGCTTACTGCGTTAGCTGCAACACTCATATATATAGACAAGCTATACATACAAATATCTAGCATCCATCGTTTACGGCGTGGACTACACGGGTATCTAATCCGTTTTGCTCCCCACGCTTTCGAGCCTTAGTGTCAGGAAAGACCCAGAAGATTGCCTTCGCCTTTGGTGTTCCTTCTGATATCAACGCATTTCACTACTCCACCAGAAGTTCCATCTTCCCCTGTCTTCCTCAATCTAAACCGTTTCTTTAACCTTACAAAAGTTGAGCTTTTGCCTTTAATTAAAGACTAATTTAGACACCTACGCATCTCTTTACGCCCAGTAATTCCGGATAACGCTTGCAGCCTACGTATTACCGCTGCTGCTGGCACGTAGTTTGCAGCTGCTTATTCAATAAGTACTATCATTATTCTTCTTATTAAAAGAAGTTTACGATCCTAAGACCTTCATCCTTCACGCGGTGTCGCTGCATCAGGGTTTCCCCCATTGTGCAAGATTCCTAGTTGCTGCCTCCCGTAGGAGTTTGGGCCGTGTCGCAGTCCCAATGTGGCTGACCATCCTCTCAGACCAGCTATCCGTCATAGCCTTGGTAAGCCATTACCTCACCAACAAGCTGATAGAACATAGACCTTGCTTTAACCGCCTTTTGAGCTTTAATTTGAAATATTTCAATTTCAAACCATATTGAGTATTACCTTATTTTTCAATAAGCTATCCTCATGATAAAGAGAAGTTATCTATGCATTACTCACCCGTTCGCCACTAAATCTATTTTATATTGCTATAAAATAGATTCCGTTCGACTTGCATGCTTAAGGCACACCGCTAGCGTTCATCCTGAGCCAGGATCAAACTCTCCAAAAAAAATGTTATTTGTAGGATTAACATTAAAAATCCAGAATTTTAGAGACCTACTACTTTTAAATTGTGAAAGAGCAAAGAAACTTATTTCTTATATCATGATAAAAAGAAAAAGTCAAACAGAAAAACTCTTTACTACTTGCTTTTTCTCCTATTCTTCTTCTTTTTTTTAGGAATATATTTTTGTATTGTTAATTCTCTATAAAATTTAATTGTATCCTTTTTTAGAAAGAAAATAAAGTACACTAAATAATACACAAGGAGAGCAACAAATAGAATAATATAAAGCTCAAGAATTAATCTCATTGAAACAAAAGGCACTGCATATATCCTTGCATATAAAAGACCCATTAAAAATATACTCATATAGAAAGCACTCCATGACAATTTTTTGAATATATTATAAATTGGTGTTCCCTTTTCTTTTTTTAATAAATATATAAATAAAAATATAACCCAAATTATGAAAAGATCAAACATTAATATCAAAAAATAGTTAATGAAAGTAAAGTGACTACTAGGGGTCTGAGTTATGTACCCTAAATTTATTAGATTTTTAAAATTTATCCCTAAGATCATATACTTATAACCCCTCCTCCGATAACAATATTATCATTATATAATACTCCATATTGACCTGGAGCCACAGCTATCTCACCATCTCTAAGCTTTATTTCAATTTCATCACCAGAGAGATTATATTCACTTATATCTAATACTTTACCTCGATATCTAACTTGAATCTTCATATTTTTAGAAATACTGCCCTTACTTAATAAGTTAATCTTTTTTAAATTTATATCATATATTTTACAATCTTCTATATCTCCAACAATTAATGTATTATCTCTAAAATTTTTCTTTACGACATATAATGGTCTATTTATTTTTGTTTCAATTCCTTTTCTTTGTCCAATTGTATAAAAAGAAAGACCTATATGCCTACCAATAACTTCTCCATTAGTTCCAACTATATCACCCGGATCAGATATATCTTGTACATTCCTAGATAAAAATCCTTTATAATCATTTCCTGGAATAAAACAAATTTCTTGAGAATCTTTTTTAGCTGTAATTCTTATTCCTGCCTCTTCAGCAATCTTTCTAACAATATCCTTGCTCTCAAACTCTCCAATAGGGAAAAGTGTTTTCGATAATACATCTTTATCTATATTATGTAGAAAATATGATTGATCCTTATTTAAATCTTTAGATCGAGATAAATAATAATCTCCTCTTTTATTTATTATCCTTGCATAATGACCTGTTGCTACATAATCAGCATCAAAATCTTTTAATTTTGTGTATAACAACCCAAACTTAATTTTCTTATTACACATAACACAGGGATTTGGAGTCAAACCTTGCCTAAATGAGGATATAAAATAACTCACTATGTCATCTTTAAAATCTTCTCTAAAATTTAAAACATAAAAAGGTATACCTAAACGATTACAAAGATTTCTAGCATCCTCAACACCCTCAATAGAACAACATTTATTATCTTTAGCTGATAAATGTGAATATTCCTTTCCCTCAGATTCAGTCCAAAACTTCATATGAACTCCAAATACCTCATATCCCTGCATCTTCAGGGTATATGCAGCTACAGCACTATCTACTCCGCCAGACAACGCAACTAAAACTCTTTTATTCTTTTTACTAGTAAAGGAAACCATGACAAGAATTATATCATATTTTTTTATTAATCTCGTACATTTTTTTCACTTCATCTATTTTAGTAGAATCATATACGCCTTTATCGTTTCGAAAAGAAATAAACCTAGGGAATCTTAAAGCAAAATTGGAAGTATGTACAGGGCTTTTGCTAATTTCATCAAATTTTACTGTGACGACAAGATATGGTTCTACCCAATAATCAGGAATAATATTTTTATTATATAAGTAAGATTTATCAGGATTATTCATTAAGTGTAAATCTAAATCTTTTTTTAATTCGACTAAAACTTTTTGAGAAAAACCACTTCCTAGCTTACATATAGTCTTAAATTTCATACTTTTATCATCATATATACCTAAAAGAACCCCCCCAATACCAAATTTAGATCTTATTCCTTCCCCACTATAATATCCCATTATTACAGCATCAATAGTATCAACAACTCCAACTAAAGAATCTTTTTTTAACTTCAACCAATCTGAATTTCTTGTTCCTGGAGAATATACACTTTTAGGATTTTTGATTACTATACCCTCTAATCCTTCATTTATACATTTTTCAAAATAATTATATATCTTATCCTTATTATTCATCTTTATAGTATCTGTAATTTCTATTCCAGATAAATCTATAGAATTATTATCAAAAAAATTTCTTAAAACTAATAATCTATTAGACAAAGACTCATTAAGAAAAGATTTCTTATTTAAATAAATTAAATCAAAAATAAATGCTTTTATTTTAGTATTATCAGTTGCGATAATATTATTTTTCCTTTTCATTTTAACTGTATCTTGGAAAGCCAAAAATTTATTTGTACTTAAATCCAAACCTAATATTTCAGAATCAAATATAGCTCCGTTAATATTCATATTTTTAAATTTAGAGACAAAATCAGGAAACATCTCCGTAATATCATTTAAATTTCTAGAAAACAATTTCACATTTGAATTTTCATCTATATGTATTTGACATCTAATGCCGTCAAATTTAGGCTGCACATAAACCTCCCCAAACCGCTTAATAGGTTCTTCAAAATTCTCGGCCCTATCAACTAATTTCGGGAAAATAGGTATTCCAACTTTAACAGATAAATCCCTTATAGAATGAATATCAGAAATGGCCATTTTTGCTACAACCCCAAGATCAGAACATTTATAATAGGCTTCTTCTATGTATTTTAAGGAGCTTTTATCATTCGACGGGGAGATTGACAAAGCACTCAATATTGTCTTATATCCAAAGCCAAGTCTGAAATTTGAAAGTATAATTCGTATAAAGTATTTTCCTTCTTGTCCAGAAAGCGAAGAAAGCGTTTGATTAAGAAGATTCTCCTTTATCTCCATAGACTTATCTCCACTAGTATTAGCTATATTTTTCAAAATCAAAAATATATCAGAAAAACTCTTTTCACTAGGAGATAAATTTTGGTTTCTAAAATATACTTCCCCTAGATCTCCATATTTATGTATTTCATTTTGTATAAATTCTGAATCTTTCTTAAAAATATTCGAAAGTACCTTAATTAAAATTTTCTTACCAATATTAAAATCTGACTTTATATAAAAAGGTTCTACTCTACCATTTAATATATACATAAGTTTTGGTATATCTTCTACTGGAGTTATATTTATAAGCTCAGAAAGTATTTTAATGATTTTTAGTCTAGAACTTTCTGATTCCAATATATCAAGATAATTACATATTTCAAAAAATTTTATATTTTTCTCTCTCATATTATAACCCCCCCCTCTTAAGATCTCTTAGATTGGTACCATACTTAGAATCAACCTTGAGTGGAACTGATATTTCAGGAAAATCACTCATCACCAATGATACATCTTTTATAAATTTTTCTAAATTAGATTTCTTTGATAAGCTAAATACAAGCTCATCATGTATTTGTAGGCGTATAGTGGAATTAAATTTTTCAAGTAAATTATCATTTATTTTTATCATAGCAATCTTTATTATATCTGCACTAGTTCCCTGGATTGGCATATTAATAGCTTCTCTGATCATTTGGCTTTTTGCTATATAGCTTCCAGAATTAATATTGAAATACCTCTTTCTTCCATATAAAGTCTCAACAAATCCATTTTTAGCAACAAAATCTTCAATATATTTATAATAATCCCTTATACCAGGGAATGTATCAAAATAACTTTTTATAAAACTATCCGCATCAGAACGGGATATACCTAATTGTCTAGAAAGACCAAAAGATGATAAACCATATATTATACCGAAATTAATTGTTTTAGCCCTATTTCTCTCAGAATCAGAAATCATATCCTCACCCTTATTAAAGATTTTAGATGCAGTATATTTATGAATATCCAAATTATCCCTAAATGCATCAATCATATTCTTATCTTTAGAAAAATGAGCCATGAGCCTTAATTCAATCTGAGAATAATCTAATGACACCAACACATTATCCTTTTCTGCTACAAAAGCTCTTCTTATATCCCTTCCCAGATTAGTTTTATTTGGTATATTTTGCAAATTTGGATTTTTAGATGAAAGTCTACCAGTAGATACTCCAGTTAAATTATAAGTTGTATGCAATTTATTATTGGAATCAACAAGTTTAATCAAATTTAATGTATATGTAGTCTCTATTTTCTTTAATTCTTTATATTTTCTAATAAAATCTATAATTTCATAGTCATTTGATAATATACTTAGAGTTAATTCATCTGTTGCAAAGATCCCACTTTTTAATTTTTTAAAAAATGGCAATTTTAATTTTTGATACAAAATATTACTCAACTGCTTAGAAGAAGAAATATTGAATTCTTCCCCGGCAATTTGATATATCTTTTTTTCTAAATCACTTAACTCATCCTTAATATTATCATAAAGATCCTTAAGATAATGAGTATCTAAGAGTATACCTTCCCTCTCTATGTTGAAAAGTATTTTGATTAATGGCAAATCAATTTTAAACATGACATCATTTATTTTTTGATCCTTATTTAAATCTTGAATAAATAAATTATACAATTGATAGATATAATGGACATTATTAGCAATAGATTTAATTACTTTATTTTCTTCTATATCTGAAATTAAATACTTCCCATTAAACGTCAAATCAGAATAATCATCTACTTCTTCATTAAATAATTCATAAATAATATTTTTTAGATGTAAATTTTTATTACTTAATAAAAAATAAGCCAGATTAATATCAAAATACATACCATTAACTTCAATATCATTCATATAAAGCAATTTCATGGTTTGTTTTAAATCAAATCCTACTTTTTCAATTGAATTATCTTCAAAAATCTCCTTTAACTTGGAAATATTTCCATTAATATTTTTAAGATAAAAATATTTTTTTAAATCAAAGGATAATACGATATAAAATATGGAATCACCCTCAACTAAAATATCAAAAAAAACTTTTTTTGTATTTTTTGCATTTTCAGAAAATTCATTATATACCCCTGCATCATAAAGATTTTTTAATTGACTATTGGATACTACATTATTAATTTTTTTATCTTTAGAGATAGTTTCCTCTTTTAAATCGAAATATTTTTTAATAAAACTATTAAATTCATATTCTTTGAGTTTGCCAACTATTTTTTCAACATCGAAATTAATAGTTAATTCATCTAATTGAAAATCAAATTTTATATCATAAAATAAGCTTGCTGCATTATTTGATTCATAAGCGATATCTTTATTATTTAATAATTTTTCAGCTACTGTTTTCTTTATTTTGGATATATTCTTATAAATATCATCCAAATCTCCAAACTCTAATATTAAATCTTTAGCTATTTTATCGCCTATCCCAGGAACCCCTGGAATATTATCTGATGGGTCACCTTTCAAACTTTTATAAGTAAGTAAGTATTTTTTATCAAAACCAAGAAAATCTTTTACATTATTAGATGATATATCTAAAGGGTCTGAAAAAGATTTCCCTGGCATTATTATATCAACATTCTCTTCGACTAATTGTATGAGATCCTTATCCCCAGTAACAACATAAATATGCAGTTTTTCATTTCTAAATTTTTTAACCAAAGATGCGACAATATCATCTGCTTCATAATCTATTGACTCTAAAATCTTTATATTAAAAGAATTTAGAATATCCTTTATATATTCAAACTGAGCTATCAATTCATCAGGAGATTTTTCTCTATTAGCTTTATACCAATCGAACTTTCCCTTTTTTATTAAAGTACTACTAGATAGATCAAAAGCACAAACTATATAATCAGGCTGGTACCTATTAATTATTTTTAAAAATATAGATAAGAAACCATATACTGCATTTACATTTCTATTTTGGGAGGTTAATGTGGGTACAGCATGATAGGCTCTGTATATTAATGCATGAGAATCTATTACAAAAAGCTTCTTTTCTCCATCATTATGATCCATGAATCATAGAATTAACTAAGCTATTAAATTCTTCTCCTTCAAGAACCTCATCTTGCATCAGTTTTTCAGCTATTGCATCTAATATATGTTTATTTTCTTTCAATATTTTTAAAGCTTTTTTGTAAGCTTCATTGAGTATTTTAGAAACTTCCTGATCTATTAAGGCTGATGTTTTTTCACTATAATTCCTATCTGTACCTCCATAGTAACTAGCTTCTTCATCTTTTCCAAATTCTATTGGGCCTAACGAATCACTCATTCCGAACTCAGTTACCATTCTTCTTGCCATTTCAGATGCCTTCTTTATATCATCAGATGCACCATTTGTTATATCATCAAATATGATTTTTTCTGCAGCTCTTCCCCCAAACATATGTGTAATCATTGTTTCAAACTTTGTTTTAGTATATAAAGAATTATCTTGAGTTGGAAGATAAGTTGTAGCTCCACCTGACATTCCTCTTGGAACTATTGAAATCCTATGTACAGGATCTGATTCAGGTAGAAATTTAGATACCAAAGCATGACCTGCTTCATGATATGACACAATTTTCTTTTCTTTTTCTGATCTTACAGATTTTTTTGCAGGTCCTAATACTACCTTAGTTGCAGCTTCCTCTATCTCCTCCTCAGTTATAGTCCCAGTATTCTTCTTTGCAGTCAATATTGCTGCTTCATTTAAAACATTTTCCAAATCAGCACCAGAGAAACCTATTGTTCTTTTTGCAACTTTATCAAAATCTAGATCCTTATCTATTGGTTTATTCCTAGCATGTAACTTTAATATACTCTTTCTCTCTTCAAGGTCAGGCAAATTTAAAGTTATTGTTCTATCAAATCTACCAGGTCTAAGAAGTGCATTATCTAAAACATCAGGCCTATTTGTTGCTGCTATGATAATAACATTTGTTGTAGTATCAAAACCATCCATCTCAACCAAAATTTGA
>JAJYWX010000019.1 GCA_021791275.1 bacterium
AATATTCAGTTGATAAGTTGTCTCATTTATCCTTCAGTATTTCTTGCGTTAAAAATTTTAAGTATCATATTAAAAATTTGAAAAACTTCAGTTCTAAATTCTGCATCTGTTTCTAGTTTTAGTTTAAAATCCTCATAACCCATATCAGTTTTTTCGTAAAGAGATTTAAATAGAGAATTATATCTTTCTGTAATATCTTCTATGTTACTAATATCTATTGTAAGGCCGGTTATACTTCCATTATTAAGATTCCTTGAATGAGATAGGAGCTTAAGTATTCTAAAGAGTTTCTCTTGTGCCTCAGCATTTAAATTACTTCCAATTAATAGATTTCTTAATGCATCATCAAAATCTTTCTGATCTCCTTCTGTAGCTTCGCTTGAATGCTCAGTTTCTTGTGGAACTGCGTTAACAGAGCTAGTATCTAGATTCTCAGTATTCTGAGGATTCGCCTCAATTGGGCTGGTATTAGTATTTTCTGGATCTTCTTGTTGATTTTCATCCTCTACCATTTCCAGTGGAACCCTAGGTGGAAAAGGTACAAATATTGGGTTGAAAGGTTTTTTACTCACAGCTTTGATTTTTGAGTTTGTATTTTTTAAAACAATTCGTGCGACTTTGTTTAAATCAATTATGGATTTAACTTTAGTTATTGTTGTGGTCATCTTTCCCGCGTTGTTTTCTCCTACATATGTTGCAATTGGGTCTCCTATAACTTTTCCTGAGCCTGATACTCCTTTCACTTGGACAACTTCAACATATGCTCCATGAAAAACTGCATGACCTCCCTGTCCTTGAGTAAATAGTTTATATGCAGGAGAGTTCTTTGGGATTATGACATTGCCATCAGAAGATATTTTAAACTGGAATGGTTGAAATTGGGTTTGTTTACTTGGGGAAATCCATAATACTGTTTTTCCTTCAGTAACAAGGTTGTGAGCGGGAAGAGCAGAAGCCCCCTCAAAAGACCCTGAATTAGTCATTCTTGATACATTAAATATTACTGAATTATTTCCCGTATACCCAGTATTGGATCCCCAATCTAGGCGTAATTCATTTTTGGTATCTACTCCAGGCGGATTGTTATTATCCCACCACATTTGTCTTTCTACTTTAACTCTCCCGATTTCTCCCTTTTGTGTTTGAAAATAGTTTGAAAGATTTGTTCTTGTTGTTTGAACTCTACTGGTAACTGTTTTTACAGTATTCGTCTGCAATATAACCCCAGATTTTCTTAATTTAGATATAAGGCTCGGATTAATTTTATTTCCTATTTCTATGTTTTTATTCCCATACTGTAGATAATTTGATCCCCCTATATTTTTTATAGAAACACCCTTAGGCATATATATTGTTGTATTTCCTATCTTTGCAGTACTTTGTTTCGCTCTCTCAATAAAAGATTTTGCGCTATCAGATACTTTTCCCCTAAATTCAGGTCTTGCTATTTTAGCTTTTTCTATAAATTCATAATATATTCCAGATAAAGCACCTCCAACAATTAATCCTGAGAGAAGGTTCTTGGATACAAATTTCAAAACTTGAACATTTTTTACTTTCTGGAATTCTGCATCTTTTGCTTCTCTATCAGACTCTATTTGAGTTAAAGAGGTTCTCCCAGCTGTCTCTAGAAGCATTTCAAAGAATCTCTTGATATCGTCTGGTTTTTGAGTATCTAATCCTAGATATCCCAACTCCCATCCAAATAGTCTTTGTATATATTCTTTGTAGAATGGACTTTCAAAAATTTCTTTTTGTATATATTGTGATGTTAAAAGAAGCATTGCATATTCTTCTTCTATTTTGTCTGGAGAGGAGTACATGAGTAGGTCTATAGATCTTTCTTCAGACAAACCAACTCTTGCATTAAATTGACCTATCTTAGCTATCGCAGAAAAGAAGTTTTGTTTAGCTTCTTCTGCATTGAACTCTGCACTCCCTTTATCAAAAAGCTCTTTATTTTTTGCGATTTTTTCTACCAAGGTATCTAGATCATTTGTTGTTTCTTTTACGTCAAGATATTCATATATGGCTTTTTCCATCTGAGATCTTCTTTTCTCTGCAGATCCGAATGAGTCTTTTCCCATAGCTAAATCTCTCCCATGTAATTGTCTGTCTCTTTTCATTCTTTGGTTCTCTCTTGCTCCAGCCCATATAGAGGAGACTAATATTGCTCCACCAAAACTTGCATATGCCGCCACTTTTGATTCTAATACGCTTCTGGATATTTGTAACAGAAGTGCTGTACCCAATGCTATAGAAGTCTCTGAGTTTAGAATCCCTCTTGCTATTCTAGGTCTTCTACTACGCATACTTTCCAACCTTTTGTCTAAATCCTTCATTGATGCTTCAGTCTTTATTAAATCTTTAGATACTCCTATTTCAATTGATATGGCACTTTTTATCTCTTCTATACTTTTTCCGTGCTCAATTAAAGCTTGGATTGAATCAATATACTGGGATATGGAATCTTCAAATTTTTCAAAACCAAATGTACCTATCTGGCTTAACCCTTGCTCTTTATATAGAGCAGAAATTGCAGATTGCTTTTTTGCCTCATATTCTTCTGGGGTCAGGTCTCCTTGAGCTAATTTTATCAATAGTTCTTTTATTTTTTCTGATGATTCGCTTTCGGAATCTATCTTTTTAATAACCTCATTTGATTTTTCATGGATAGCACCCATTTCAAATCTATTTAATGTTCTATTATTTGTCCTCTTTTCCAAAAATTCAGAGAGGGCGTCTTTTTTATATTTACTATAAAAGTATCCTTCAAGGTATCCATATTTGAATATTCTCATAAAGGTTCTTTTTATTATATTCCCTTCTCTGTCCTCCTTCGATTCAGTTAACCTTTCTCTTGCTCTATCTTTTGCTTTGTTTGAAGTTTTGTGTGTTATATCAACAATTGTTAAATTTATTGGTTCAATAGGCTCAGTATCTAGATTTGCATTATCTACGGTATTTGTTTCCCTTTCAGTATTATGGGAATCTTCACCTGATGTTGGTGCCTCGATTGAGACATTAGTACCCTCTGTGTTTGTGGTATTATCTCCTGCCAAATCCAAAGCTATAGATTCTATTGTTTGTTCTGCATTTGCAATGTATTCAAGGTAAATCTGTGCCTCTCTTGCAATTTCAGAATCGGAAACATCCTGTTCCGTGGGGTTTATTTGTATTTTATCTATTTTTTCAGTATTTGTATCCATAATTTATTTTCCTTTTAAGTAGATATTTCTGAATTCTGTTAATGCCAAAGATATGACATAGTTTACTTCCGGTACATTCTTTAAGATAAATTCATTCAAATCTTTATCAGTTGCATTTTCTATTTTGTCATCAAACTCTTCTAATTTATCTTCGGGTACATTTTTTGCAATGGCTAGGTCGATATAATCACTTAGGGAAGACTCAATCTCAGATTTTAGTCTCTCAGTCTTTTTTATATCAGAAGTATCAAACCCTTTTTCTTTTAAAAGTTCGTCTATATATTTATCTATATAATCTGTGTTCATTCTTGTATTAATAAATTATATGCAGAGTATATAAAATCCCATAATATATGTCAAGGGGTTTTGGCCTGTGCCTGTCTGGGAGCATATTTCTGGTATATTAGGGACTGAGCTTTTGGAATTTTGAGACTTATAGTTTTGGATATATTTCATAATCCATAGTCTCATTTTCAGTATCTATGTATCCTAATCTTTTTAAATCTTGAAATATATGCTCAGTTATAAATGGTATGAATGGGTGTAGAAGTAATATATTTTGATAAAAAACATAGAGAATCTCGCCTAAAGCTTTGGGGTCATCCTGATGAGGTTTAATTGCCTCTAAATATATATCGCAAAATATATGATGATAAAAGTTTTGCAATTCAAATGCTACAAGACCTATCTCATAGTTTTTGAATAGTCTATTTATTTTCTTTACATGATCAGTCATTTCTCTTGAAATATTTATTGATGTTTTTGTGCTATATGCTCCATAAGAATTTTTTATAGAAGGTAGGGAATTCTTGTTTTTTTCAAGCATCATGAAAATAAGTCTAGAGGAGTTATAAACCTTATTTATAAAGTTTCTGTATCCTTTAATCTTTTCTTCAAATAGCCTAAAGTCTTGGTCTGGAGCTACTGATGAGACTAAAGATAACCTTAGAGCATCTCTTCCATACTTGTCTATCATATCTTTTGGATCAATTCCATTGCCTCGTGATTTTGATTGCTTCTTTCCATCTTTATCAAGAACCAATCCGTGGAGATAAACAGTCTTAAATGGAATTTTTTCTGTGACATATAACCCCATTATTCCCATTCTTGCAACCCAAAAGAAAAGGATATCTCTTCCTGTCTCCATTACATTGGTAGGGTAGAATTCTTTAAAATCTTTCCCATTAATACCTCCTAATGATGAGAAAGGCCATTGTGTAGAGGAGAACCATGTATCAAATATATCTTCATCTTGAACTATTTTTTTACTTTTACATCTGGGACATTCTTTTGGCTTATCAATTGAAACAAATATGTTTCCACACCCTAAAATCTCTTCTGTAATATCTCCAGATTCGTTTATCTTCGTTATCTTTCCTCCACAATAATATGCAGGAATTCTTTGTCCCCACCACTGTTGTCTTGATATGCACCAATCTTCAATATTTTCTAAAAATCTTAAATAATTTTTTTCTTGTCTTTTGGGATAAATTTTAGGATTACCCTTTTCTCCTTCATCTATGAGTGATCGGGCAAGTTCTTTTGTTTTTACAAACCATTGATATGATACTAGTGGCTCTATTACACTCTTGCATCTTTCGCAAACCTGTATGTTGTGCTTTATATCAGAAACTTTTTCTAGAAGACCCATTTTATCAAGATCCTCTACAACTTTTTCTCTTGCTTCTTTTACCTTCATACCTTTATATTTTTCAAATGTCATTTTGCCATTTGTATCAATCACCATAATAATAGGGAGGTTATATTTTTCTCCTAACCTGAAATCCTCTTTGGAATGTCCCGGAGTTACTTTTAAAACCCCTGTACCAAAGTTTATATCTACAGAAGAATCTCCCAATACAGGTAAAGATCTTTTTCCTTCAATAGAATCTATATCAATAACTTTCCCTATCAAGTGTCGGTATCTTTTATCTTTTGGATTTACAGCTAAAGCTACATCAGCCATTTTTGTCTCCGGCCTTGTTGTGGCAACTGTTAGCTCTCCATATTTTATATAATAAAGTTTTGAATCCTCCTCTTGATACTCTGTGTCTATATCTGAAAGCGCAGTTTGGCATCTTACACACCAGTTAATTATTCTTTTCCCCCTATATACTAAACCATCCTCTTCGAACATTTTTTTGAATGTTTCGTATACTATTTTTGTTATATTCTCATCAAGGGTAAACTTTTCTCTAGAATAGTCAGCGCTAAGTCCAATATTTTTCTCTTGTTCTCTTGCTATTTTTGCATTCTCCATGCAAAATTCATAGCATAAATTGTAAAATTCCTCTCTTTTTAGATCTCTTTTCCTAATTCCTCTTTTTTGAAGAACTTTTTCAAATACAACTTCTGTCTGAATAGCTGCGTGATCTTTTCCGGGTAAAAGTAAAACTTTTTTCCCATTCATTCTGTTATACCTTCCGAGTATATCTTGTATGGTATTTCCAGACATTGTACCCAAATGTAGTGGACTATTAGCATTTGGGGGGGGGAGTATTATTGTGAAAGTCTCATCTCTTTCATCTTTGTACTCAGGTTCAAAAAATTTGTTCTTATCCCAAAAATCTAGAACCTCCTTCTCTAGCTTGTTATATTCATAAGCTTTGTTATTGAAATCTATTAGTTTCATAGATTTTTATTATATCATAAGGGTTTATTTTGATAATTAGAACCGACCCCAAGTAGGTTAAAAAACCATAAATTACTACATTTTTGGCTGTTGACAATTGATTTATTTACTGATATTATCCCATAATAATAAAATATATGTCAAACATAGAAACTAATCGAGCAATCAGAGATTTTAATAATAATCAGCCACCTTTTCATACTGATGGGGAGTATATGTTTCCTTACGAAGATGAGGTTCTGAGCCCAGATAAGTCAAGAGAAGCAATGGATAATTTTGAAATTGTGACTGTTAAAGATCCTGAAACTGGACAAAATATTAGGTTGAAAATTTTTAATACAGAAAAGCTTTTAGAAAGAGATCCTCTAATTTGGTTTCCCCAGTATAATATTGATATAGACCATAGGGGGAATGATTATACCGAAGGGTTAATCGCTGCTTTAGGGCAGAGGTCTGTTATTATAGTAGAATCATTATCTGTAGGGGAGAGTTCTGATATGACGAGGAGCCAAAAAAGAGGAATGTTGAAAGATGAGATTCCATTTGAAAAAGTTTCATATTCATATTTAAGGGTGTTAAAATCTTTTTTGGAAGGTAAGGGTTATGAGGGTAATATTGATTTGGGGGGATACTCTCAAGGTGGTATGAGTGCACTCACAGCTGCTGTTTTCGCACATGAGTTTGGATTTAGTGTGGGAAATGTTGTATGTATAGAAAATCCGGGTGGAAGAAAATTTGGGAAACTTGGAGCAGAGATTGGGGGTGCTTTTGCAAAAGAAGCATCTATGCTTTTTTATTACCTAAATGATCCTAATGATGCAATTCAAAGAGAGGTCGGCGGGATTCCCGATGTTAAACCTAAGGGTATAAAAAAAGCTTATCAAGATGTTTTAAATAATGCAAAACTTGGTGCAGATATAATAGCTAAATCTGTGGAGAGGAGAGGGGCATTATCTGCATATCCGCGTGCAATGTCAAAAGAAGTTGTCCCTTTAATGCTTAAAAAAATATTAGAAAGGAAAGATTGTCCAACAATTACATTTATATTGGGAACGGAGAGTCATATTAGTGCAAGAAAGCCTCTTTATGGTTTTATTAATACTTTATCTGAAGAAGATAGAAAAAAGATAAAGCTAAAAATATTACCAGGGGATACTCACTCCCTAGGAGAGAGGGCAAGAAGAATGTCATGGTTTGTACTTAATGCTTTGGGTGGTGGTGCTAATAAAAGAGAATTTAGCTAATATCTTCTCTCTTAACTAAAATGAGTTCAAATCCAATAGTATACCCACGTAATTTAGAATAATCCGAGGATTGCAAATCCTCATATTTTGACAAATATGGGGGTTTATGCTATTATTTTATATTATGATTAATAGATATTACTCTAACCTTGATAATTATATTCAGCCTGGAAAGGTGCTTATCATATATGGCCCTAGAAGAGTAGGTAAAACAACACTTATTAAGAATTTTTTGTCAAAAAAAGGAAAAGAAATAAATATTAAAATTGATGATGGGGGAGATATATCAGTTCAGGAAACTCTTTCTTCTCTAAATTTAGATAAATTGAGAAGGTATGTTGGGAATAATAATATTATTGTTATTGATGAAGCTCAATATGTACCCAATATTGGTCAATCTATAAAACTTCTTGTGGATCATGTAGAAGGAGTTAATATTATTCTTTCTGGATCATCATCTTTATCACTTGGAAATTTGCTTGGAGAACCATTAACTGGTAGAAGTATAGATCTACTATTGTATCCCATATCCCAATTAGAATTATCCTCATATATAGGTAAATATGAATTAGAGAAAAATAATGAAGAATATTTAATATTTGGGTCTTATCCGGAAGTTCTTACTTCTGTATCATTTGAAGATAAAGCTAAGTACTTATTAAATTTAGTGAATTCATATATTTTCAAAGACATATTATCTTTAGAAAAAATTAAGGGTGCAAGAATTTTATTGGATTTATTAAGATTGTTAGCCTTTCAAATTGGAAATGAGGTATCTTTGTCAGAGCTTGCTTCTTCGTTAAGTATAGATTCTAAGACAGTTGCAAGATATTTAGATCTTCTAGAGAAATCTTTTATTATATATAGATTGGGTGGATTTAGTAGAAATTTAAGATCTGAAGTCACAAATAAGTCTAAGTATTTCTTCTTTGATAATGGTGTGAGAAATGCAATAATTAATAATTTTAATACATTAAATATGCGAGATGATGTTGGTAAACTATGGGAGAATTTCTTAATAATAGAAAGAACTAAAAGACAAAAATATTTGGGAAATAATGTGAATCCTTACTTTTGGAGAACATATGAGCAAAATGAGATTGATTATATAGAAGAGGCAGGGGGGATTCTTTCTCCATATGAATTTAAATATTCATCTTTAAAGAAAAATAAAGGTTCTAAAATCTTTGAGCGGGAATATCCCCAAACAAAGGTTAATACTATAAATAAAGATAATTATATAGATTTCGTATGCTTGCCTGATGATATAAATTTTACTAATCTTTCAGAATTTCCTAATGGAAGATATCTATTACAAATAGAAATGCAATACCCATATATTAGAGAAGAGATTGGTATAATTATTAATAATATGAAATCAAATTCTTCTGATGAATGGATTTTAGTCAAAAAACAATTAGAAGATTTATTGAAAAAAAAAGTAAAGGAAGAAGATACAGAGAAATTTAAAGAATTGATAGAAGGTATTAGAATATAAAGCTTATTTTATTTCCCATTTTCTTGGCAGAAGAGAATACATTATGCACTTTTTAATTAGTATTTTTATTTATAATTTTTGTATTTTTATGTACAGGTATACTATTTAAATAGAACTCTTGTATGGCAAGGTATACTATTATAAGAAATAATAATATTATTATTAAGTCTTTCCAGTCAAATTTAAGTTTCTTTTTCATCTCTCTTTACCTTTTAATAATATTTATACAATAAAACTAATTATTAAACAATATTTATTCTTAGAGAAAGCGAAGTTTTATTATTTTTATAATATAGTCAACTTCAATTCCTAAATTCACCAAGATATTAGTAATAAAGTTATGATTCTTCTTATAATGCTTTGAATAGAAAATTTTCATTGCATCTCTATACGCCCTGATCCAGTGTTTTTTCACATTTATGTCGGCTTTAGTATATTTCTGGCTTGTATCTTTTATTCCCCCAGATGCTCCCTTGTAATGTAGTACAGATGTTTCGGGGTAATAAACAATTCTACCCCCCGATTCTTTTATCCTTAAGCATAAATCTAAGTCTTCCCCCATGGCCCAGAAACTCTCATCAAACAAAGATTTTTTATCCTCTACCTTATCTTTTCTTATAAACATAAATGCTCCAGAACATGCATCTATATCCATTTGTGTATCTTCCCCAACAGATATATTATACCCGTCAAATTTAGAGGATATTTTTGAGAGATGAAATATTTTACCCATACTATTTTTTATTGTTGGGAAATTTCTTTTGCAAGAAGGATCTAAATCACCAGATGGAAGGAGTAATTTGCATGTAGATATTACTATATCTTTGTTATTTTCCATAAAAGAATACATTTTATCTATTGTATCTTTTTGAACCCGAGTGTCAGGATTTAGTATCAGTATGTATTTTCCTTTTGCTCTCCTATATGCAATATTATTTGCTTTTGAGAATCCAAGATTATCTTTATTTTTTATATAGATGTATTTTTTACTATTTTGGAATAATTTGTATGTATCATCATTCCCGTTATCTACTACAAAAATCTCTTTATTAAGTTTATCATTGCTTTTGTGAATAGATTCTAAAAGTTCTTCTAACAGAGACTTGACATTGTATGTTACTATTATTATCGTTAAATTTTTTTTATACATTTAATTTATATATATTATACACTAATGGTTAATTTAGAAGTTGCTCCACCAGAGGAATCGGATTTTCAAGTTCCAAACATATTTGTTTGTGGAAGGATATGTATGGATGAGGAAGCACTTGAGAAATTATTGGGAGGGAAAATTGAAGGAAGAAACTGTGAGGAGTTATTAAAATTAGGTGGTATGAATGGAGATGAGGACGTTTCTGGAATTGGAATGAATCCAATATTTGTTATTGGAAATTTTGATACACATGTAGCTGAGATTAAAAGAGAAGAAATTATAAAAAGTATTGTTGATTTAGTAAGGCCGTATGAAGGAAAAATTCTTCCTTTTTCACAAAGAAGAGAGGATAATCTTTTCTTACTATATACCCTCAGAAGAGTCGCAAGAGAGCTTGAAATACCATTAACAGAAATTTGTATCACCGAAGGAATTCCTCATATACCTCAGGTTGCAATCTAGTAGTTTTGAGCTATCATAGCTATTCCAGCTATTAAATTACTATTCCAATTTTCTCCAGAGCTTAATCCTTCAACTTGACCTTGTACTGTAAATGAAGCCCCGTTTTGTGTATTCCCATTAGTTTGGGTTGCATAAAGTCCATATGAGTTAAAGCTAGAAGTATTCCATGTTCCAGTTAAACCTACGGATATATTAACTGGAGAGAATACATCATTTACGGTATCTCCATTCTCTCTTCCATCCCCTTCTACCTGAAAAAACAGTCTTGGTTGCAAAGAGATGTTTATATCAGCAATTGGCGTTCCATTCTCATAAAATACTGCTATGTTTTGCCCCTGCCACCAAGATAGTGTTATCTGAGTAGGATTATGTGTTGCAGAAAGTATATATTGATGTGAAAAAACTCCATTTTGAACAGTTTCCCATACAAATGTAGGGTTTCCTTGGGAGGAGGGGGAAGTTATATCGCTTTGTATTCCAACTGAGACAGCGTCATTGTAAGCATCATGAGCATTTATATAAGCACTATATCCTGATCCTGTTCCATTTTCTGTAATGGTATCAGTATATGTAAAGTATGGACTTCCTGATGGAATAAATACAGGAGCCAAATTTACTGATCCTGCAGAGAAATCAATATTAGTAAATGTGGTATCTGCTATATCTCCAGTTTCCCTTGCTGCGGCAAGAAATGATATAGATGGAGCATTTTCTTGTACAGGATAAACGCCAAGCGTAATTGTATTATCAAGTGTAAATGATATTCCTGTTGCAGTCCAAGTAACTTCGATATGGTGTGCTGTCCCGGATATTGCCCCACTTGGCCAATATCCTCCTACGGGAACTCCATTAGCTGCACCCTCAACCATGATAGTGGTACCATTTGGAGAAACACCGGGATCATGTATAAGCCCAAAAGCTATATAGTTTGTAGGGTTATCCCAAAATTGTACCAAACCCTTGTATCCAGTTCCTGCTCCATATGAACATACTCCATTAGGACAATAAGTTCCAAACATATCAAAATTCAATGTTCCCGAGGAATTAGCTCTATAACTTAGTGTTGCTCCAGATTGATAATTCACAGGGCCTGTTCCCCAAGCACCTTGAGTAGTCCTCATTCCCCATGCATGTACACTATCATATGAAGATGTATATGTTGCATACATACCTGGATCCCAAGAATACGGAGAAAGCTGAGCTACCATAGCGTAGTTCCTTTTTGCACTTATCGCTATAATAAAAATTACTAAAAGAGATACTAATATTTTATTTGCTATTTTCATATTATAAGCTTATATAATATTGATATAATTTATGCAATAGTGTGTCTGATTATCTATTTATTAAGGCATTTTGAAGCCCTATAGTTTTTTGGATATTGATTGATCTGTTTGTTTTTTTTATAAATTTTGATAATTTTAGTATATAATATATTCTTATGAACAAAACTGATAAAGATCTACTTTTTGAATTCGTAAAAACTGATTTTACCCTAAGGTATAACAATTCTATTTTGGGATTTCTCTGGGTAGTTATAAAACCTTTGTTAACTTTTACTGTTATGTATATTGTATTTTCAATACTTTTGGGAAATACAGTTAAATATTACGCTCTATATCTTCTTTTGGGTACAATAATGTACACATTCTTCCAAGAGATAACTATTAATGGTCTAAACTCACTTCTACAAAAGAAAGATATGATGCTAAAGGTTAATTTTAAAAGATATCTTGCTGTTATAGGCTCTACCTTGATAGCACTTATAAATCTTTTATTTAATCTCGTTGTGATAATAATATTCTTTGCATTTAATAGAATATTGCCATCATTTTTAGATATATTGATATTTTTCTTCGGAATAATTATTTTGTATATATTAGGTCTTGCAATCTCTTTCTTTATTAGTATACTTCACGTTATATTTAGAGACCTTCAACATATATGGGATATCTTTATGCTTGTTCTATTTTATCTTACTCCTATTGTTTATCCAATTACTTTAATTAAAGGAAAGGCGTTCTACCTTATAGATGCAAATCCTCTTACCCATATATTTAATTTTACAAGAGAAGCTTTAATTTATAATAAATTTGAATCAGTGTATTCTACTCTTATAATATTTGTTATATCTCTGATCCTTCTATATATAAGTTATAGATTCTTTAGTAGTAAGATTCTTAAAATAGCAGAAAATTTTTAAAAATATGTCAGATAATGTAATTGAAGTTAAAAATGTATCTAAAACTTTCAAAATACCAGTTGAAAGACGAAGTCAGCTTAAGGATTACTTTGTACATCCATTTAAGAAAGCTAAATATAATACCTTTGTAGCACTCAAAAATGTTAATTTTACAGTTAAAAAAGGAGAATTTTTAGGAATAATAGGTAGAAATGGTTCAGGAAAATCAACTCTTCTAAAAGTTATATCAAGTATATATCTTCCAAATAGTGGAAGTATTTCAGTTAAAGGAAAGCTTATTCCATTCTTAGAGCTTGGGGTTGGATTTAATCCTGAATTAACAGCAAAAGATAATGTCTTTTTAAATGGTGCAATCTTAGGTCTTACAAGGGAACAGGTAAGATCAAAATATAACGATATTATTGAGTTTTCAGAACTACAAGGATTTGAGGAGACTCAACTTAAAAATTTCTCTTCTGGTATGCAGGTAAGGTTAGCATTCTCAATTGCTATACAAGCTGAGGGGGATATATATCTTCTAGATGAAGTCTTGGCTGTAGGAGACCTATCTTTCCAGCAAAAGTGTTTTGACATGTTTAGAAAACTTAAAAAAGAAGGTAAAACTATTATATTTGTATCCCATTCAATGGGGGCTATTGAAGAATTTTGCGATAGGGTAATCCTTCTTGAAAAGGGAATGATTAAAGGTGAAGGGTCTGCTTTTAATGTTGTACAAAAATATAGCGAACTCTCTTTTGGAAAAGAAGAGATTAGTTCCGGTTTAGAGAAAAACTTTACTTTGAAACTATATAACTCTAACAATGAAGAAAAATCAATATTTACATCTCACGAAGAAGTAAGGATATCTCTAAACTATAATCTAAAAAAAGACCTTATCTCCCCCAATATAGATTTCATAGTTACAAGGGAAGATGGAACTATAGTAAGCTCAATTAGTACATATAATACTTTTGATATAGATAAACTTTTTTCTAAAGGAGAGATAAGCTTTTATATAAAGAATCTAAATCTTTTGCCTTCTGAATATTTTATATCTTTAGTTGTATACAATAAGGATAATACTGAGAAATTTGTATCAATAGAAAGGATAAAAAATTTTAAGGTATTTTCTTCAAAGGCAGGCCTAAAGGGGTTTTTCGAATTCGAAGGTGAGTGGAGAAAATAGTTCAAAATCCGAATTTCTCAAAATATATTTTATCCTTTGATATGCCCTCATTTAAAAGCATAAGGTTTGTATCTTTTACCATATTGGGGTTTCCACATATATAAAAAGAAATATTTTCTAAATTAGGTAAGTCTAATAGTTGTTTCTTTACTGTATGAGTTACTCTACCTTTTTCTCCTTTCCAAGTATCATCTTTTTGAGTGATGGAAAAATATGTCTTGATGCCGTCAAATTTTAATTTTGGAAACTCCTCTTTTCTGTTTGCAGAAAAAAATAAACTTATATTATATTTATTTTTATTATCCTCTATCATCTGATAGAGTGGGGAAATCCCGCTTCCTGTTGCAATAAACCAAACATTCTCTGATCTATCATTCTTATTAAATTTAAAATCCCCCAAAGGTCCTATATAGGATACTTTTTCATAAGTTACAAATTGTCTTATACTTCTTCTTCCTATTCCATCTCCATTTATATTAACTATTATTGAGAAGTTCTTTTTATCCTCTGATACAGAAAATATAGAATAATTCCTTGGAACTATATTTGCAATAAAGAGAGTTATATACTCCCCTGGAGTATATTCTATATGATTAGTTTTAAAATCAACCTTAAGAAGATTTTCAGATATTTTTTCTCTGGATATTATTATTGCTTTGTTTTTTTGATGTATCAGATTTTTAAACATGTATCATTCTAAGTATTTCTAAAACTAAAGGAAGGTGGAATACCAAAACACCCAAAACCATATGTACAAATATGAAAAATACAGCTATCCCTCCAAGGATATAATGATATTTGGATGATGGAAGTTGATATTTCTTAAAAATTTTTATATTAAATTTTTTAATTATTCCTGTTGCAAATGCTAGTATAAAGAAGAATAGAGCAACTACTCCAGCCCAATAATCTATGTTTTGAGATTGAAAATCTGATAAAGCTAAACTTACATGTATAAAAACTAGTATTGCAGTTGTGTATCCTAAAATAACATGGAATCTATTTGCAGGGACTTGATATTTTACCCAGAATTTGAGGTTAAATTTTTTAATTAATGCAGTAATTATTAAAAGCCCCAAAGAAAATGCCGCAAGAACACCCGTAGTAGCTATATAAGTTAATATACTAAATTGCATATAATTTTTTATATTGAAAGAAAAATTCCTTTAGATGTCCCAGAATAGAGTATATTTATTAATAAATAATTAAATTCCTCTCATTATCTTTATATACTCCGGAATAAAATGTCTATTCCTTTTTAAGTATATTGGGAATTTTATTGTATCATAAATTTTTGCTATATAAATTTCTCTTTTTGTTTTGTGCTTCTTCAATAATCTATATTTATTTTTAAGAGAATATTTAAGATTTCTGTAATCATTGCCATCTCCCCTTATATGTATACAATATGCATCTTTAACTAAAACATTTTTATATCCATTTTTAATAAATCTTATACCTAAGTCTACATCTTCATAATAGGATATAAATCTTATATCAAAAAACCCTATTTTTTGAATAACTTCTTTCCTATATACTGCAGCTGCGGCACAACACGCCATTATATATTTATTTTCTTTAGGAACCTTTTTTATATCATTTGCACTATATCCAAAGTTTAGATATATTCCACAACTATCAACAATCTCCTCATGTGCACTTTTATAATATATTCCCTGAGCAGAAGCTATGTTGCTATCTTTTTCCATAACTTCAACTATTTTTTGTATATACGCAGGGGTAAGATAGACATCATGGTTGAGAGTCAATATATATTTGCCTTTAGCTTTTTTAAGGCCCTGATTATTAGCTCTTGCAAATCCAACATTCCTTTTATTTCTTATAACTTTTTGATCCTTTTTTATCTCTTTTATAAATTTCAGGGTATGATCTTTAGAATTATTATCAACAATTATGATTTCTATATTTTTATAGGTCTGCTTGAGAACTCGGAGTAAGGTCTCCTTTATAAATTTTTCACTGTTGTATGTTACAATTATTACACTTACCATATAGTGCCATTATATCCTATATGGCAAGTGACTCTTAGTCGCAAGTCAATATATTTGTATTTGTTATTCCAGAATTAGGGTCATTAAAGCAATAAGAGTTTGTAAGTACCCATTTATTATTTATATTTGATAAGTCAAACTCTTGTATATCAGATGAATTTGCTCCTGAAACTTTTATTATTGATATAGAAGGGAGCTCCGTAATTATTGAGTAGATTGGGTTTGTATAATGACCAGTCAGCCTAGTAATAGGGTTTAGTTTCCCTCCATTTTTAATGTACTGCAGTGATCTTTCTCTAAAACTAGAAGAGATAGGGCAATTGCTACTGTTAATACAACTTTTGTAATTATCTATTATGTATTGCATTACAGTAATGGGGTCTTGCTCTGGAAAGGATAAGTTTTTAGAAGCTTTTTTAGTACTAATCCCTTTTATTTGGGTATAGATTCCAGTGGGGTTAGAATTTTTGACAGAATTTTTTTTATAACTATTATATAAAAGTATAGATAAAACTATTACGGCTATAGCAAGTATTGATATTATTATATATTCTTTTTTCATATAATTTATCCCGATATAGATACTGAATTTATACCATAAATACTTCCCGAATAATTTGCATCCCCAAAAGTGTAGACAGCTCCATCTCTTTCTAATATATAATACCCCATATTATCATTTGTTAAAAGAAGATCTTCTGGAACATTTGAAGGGACAGCCGATGGATTTATATTATACATGGATCCAAAGAATTGAGCATTACCAAAGGTGTAGATAGCTCCATCTTGGGTCAAAAGATAATATCCAAGATCATTTT
>JAJYWX010000008.1 GCA_021791275.1 bacterium
CAACAGCTCAAACAACATTTAGACTCTACAGCTTTTTAAGAAGCATCTAGTGATCTATAGAAGAGAAGGATTGGACTTCAAAAATCCTTCTCTTCTCTTATTTTTTTTTGCTATAACCCCATAAAATGAACTTTTGATTTGCTTATGTGATTTATGTTGGAAAAACCATCCTGATTCAATTTAGGGTGGTTTTTCTTGTGTAAAGTACGGGTTTTGGAGGAGGAATTTAAGATAAAGATACTTTGCTTGGATCAGGCAACTAAAATAAGTGGATACTCTATTTTTGAAGATAAGAATCTTATTACATATGGAATATTAGAGGTTGACCAAAAAGAAAAGAATTATGTTGAACGGATTAAACAGATGAACGGAAAAATCATACAACTCATTAATAATAATAACCCTGGTTTTGTAGTATTTGAGGACGTTCAATTCCAGAGAAATTATCAAACGTATCAACAGCTCTCACAGCTTCAGGGAGTTATTATGGCGAATTTATTTGATCTGAATCTTGGATTTCAAATAATAGAACCTTCTGGTTGGAAATCGTTTTGTGGTATCAAAGGTAAGAAACGTGAAGAACAAAAGAAAAGTACACAAGAATTTGTGAAAAATAAATATGGTATTGATGTTTCTGAGGACGAAGCAGATGCTATAGGTATAGGGGTTTGGGCGAGTAGTAAGATAAGGACGGTGAGTTGATGGCTCGTAAAACACGAAAGGAACAACAGACGACTCCAGAGTTAATTGCTCAAATTTCAAAGGAAAATAAAAATCTTATTAAAGAATTTATAGAATATCTTAAAGCAACTGGTAAGTCTTTAACAACGATACACGCATACTCCAATGATCTTGATTTATTTTTTGTGTGGAATTTACAAAATAATGATAATAAGTTCTTTATAGACTACACTAAAAGAGATGTAATGAAATATCAAAACTTTTTAGTTAATGAATTAGAATTAAGTCCAAATAGAGTAAGACGTAGAAAGGCTACATTAAGTAGTCTTTCTAATTTTATTGAGTCGATGATGGATGACCTCTATCCTACCTATAAATCGATTATTAACAAAATACCTTCACCGCCCAAACAAGAAGTTAGAGAAAAGACTGTGCTAGAAGAAGAACAAATAGATAAATTATTAAATTACCTTGTAGAAAAGAAACAATATCAAAAGGCTTGCATTCTCGCTTTAGCTCTTTCATCTGGAGCAAGGAAATCAGAATTGTTAAGATTCAAAGTTTCTTATTTTACAGATGAAAATATTATCTATGATTCTTTATATAAAACTCCTGAAAAGATAAAAACCAAAGGTCGCAGTATGGGCAAATTTATAAACAAGTACGTGATTGTTGCTCAATTTAAGCCTTATTTTGATTTATGGATGAAACAACGTGAAGAATTAGGCATTGTTTCAGACGAACTGTTTTTAAATAAAAGAAATAGTGAATGGAAACCGTTGCAGATTACTGGTGTAGATAGTTATGCTGAAACTTTTTCTAAAATATTGGGCTTAGATTTTTATTGGCATAGTTGCAGACATTTCTTCACAACTGCCATGTGTAAAAGTAACGTCCCAAGTTCTATTATTAAAGATGTAGTTGGATGGGAATCGGTACAAATGGTAGATATTTATGATGATACTGAAGTTGATGATGAATTAGGTAAATATTTTAGTGCTGATGGAATTAAGAAAACAGAGAAAAAAGATTTAAGTGATTTGTAATTCCCTGTGGAAATCACATTTAATTCTAATCTGCTACAATCCAAAAATAATAATCTTGACATTCTTTTCTTGTTCTGATATTATAAACATGCACACATTAAGTATCTTTTTCATATACATATGAAATTCTGGTATAATGGATACCGGGACGAGAAAGGATGATGGGTGTGCCGAGGTTTAAAAAAGAACAAATAGGAATACGGATAGACAATAAATTAAGAGTAAAACTTGAAATTTTAGCTTCGTATAATAAGAGAACTCTTTCAGATTATATAAGAGTTGAGTTAGAAAAAATTGTGGAGTTTGAAGAAAAGCAAGGTATCCTCAAAGATATTAAGGAAACTAAAGATCTAGAAAGATAATTTTGTTTGATTGTCTCTTATGGTTTTATATTGGCGTTTTACATTGGTTTTCAAAGTTGTACTTTGCTTACCACTCCTTTATAATATAGTTAACAAGGATAAATCTTCCTTGTACAAAAATATCAAAGGAGTGGATTTTAGTATGAGACAAATCAGTTGTGAAGAAATGGTCAACCTTTCAGATGCTTATACGGGTAAACAGGTCGAGGTATCCCTCTTCCCTATTCAATCTATAAGCACGTTTCGACACTTCCGATTGCGAGAAGAAGATAATGTATTTGCTCTCTATGACATTGATAGTGAATTACCACAAGAATTAATAATTGATAAGGAAAGTATTAAGGAAATTAATTTTACAGAAGGAAATGTTTTTGAATCTGTATTTTCTTTGGTTTTAAATGATGGTTTGGGTGAAGTTAGTTTTACCGTATTTGAGAAACCAACGATTTGTACAAAATGCAGAAAAATTATTAATACTCCTTATGAACCAATGTGGAGTATGAATGAAGTTGGTGGGTATGGATCTAGGTGGGATATGGAGAGACTGATTGTTAATTTTTGTGATGATTGTATGGGTGAAATATTAGGAGATAATGAGAATGTTGTTTTGAATTAAGGTAAATTAGATATTGAGTTAAACACTTCTATGGGAACCCATATTGCATGGGTTCTTTTTGTATTTATGCAGGTTAATTGAATAGTTAATTTTGGCAACATTGGTAGTCATGATACCTTTGTTGTCTTTTATATGAAGAAGTAGTGCCTCCAACCTACTTCTCGTTTTATTTGGGAGAGTGGTGAAAACTGCTCTCTTCTTTGTTTGTTTTGTTTGTTGGAGGTTTAGATAGAAGAAAAATAATTTGTTGGAGGAATGTGAAAATGGATAATTTTTGGTACGAACCCAAAGAAGAATTTATATCTAATTATCGTAAAATGTCTGTGGAACAATTGGTTAAACATTATAATAAATCAGTTAGTAATATAACTTATTTTGCGAGGAAATTCAATTTAAATAAATTTAAAATAGTGAAATCATTAACTAAAGATGAATTGATTTTTATGTATAAATCATTACTAGATAATGAAATTAAAGTTTTTACTAATGGTATTTTTAACAACGATGAGTATATTTATATTTTGATAAGACACATGATAAATAATATTTTACAATGGGATAGAAAAAGTATTTGCGATAATTTTTCCACTAAAACACTAAAAGAAACTGGATTAGGTGGATTATTAGGTATTAAAAAATTTAATACTTTTAATTATTTGAACAAAGCAATTCCAGAATTAAATATTATGCCATGGGAATTAAAATCATCTACAGTATCTTGGACGAACAATAATATTGATTCAGCACTTCTATGGTTTAAAAATAAATTATTAGAAGATAAAAATATAAATAATATAAATCTTGCAGGTAAATTTGGTTTTAGAAATTTAATAGATGAATATAATTTTCAAGGTTTATGCGCAGTAAAATTTTCTAGTAGTTATACTTTATTATTTGAAAAAATGTATAGGCAGAAGTTTTCTAAAGAAGAAATGCTTAAACTAAATTATAAATTTGAAATAAATACAATTTCTGTTCCTACAATATTAAATAATAAAGTATATAAATTATTAGATACATATTACGATCTGGATGATAGGGGTAAAACATTAGTTAATGAAATAATTCGATTCTCTGAAAATGAAAAAAGATTCCCTGAAGAAAAGGATTTAAACAATAAAAATGGATACATATCTAGAACTCAATATTATAAATACTTTAATGAAAAATCTTTCAAGACTTTATATAATTATATAGTACCAGTTTATGACCTTTCTCAAGAAATTCATGTAGATAATTTTAGGTTAATTCAAAGTGGTCAAAATTTCAGTGCCATTATTATTAGACCTGAAAAAATTGAATGTGTTAGATGCAAAGCAATTAAAGATTTTACTGAAAATAATTTTCCTAAAAGTGAAGGTCAAAAATTCGGATTAAAATATACTTGTAAAAAATGCGAAACAGAAATAGCTTATGAGCGAAATCTAAATAAATTAGCAAAAAAGAATGGGATACCTCTTGATAATAAATATGATATTATTTTATGGTATGAAGCGTTATTAAAGAATAACAGTCTTAGACAAATGCCGGAATTTTGCTATGAAGAAAGAAATCTTATTGATATTATAAGATATGCAATTAACAATAAATTAAAATTAAATACCAAAGAGCAAATATGTAATGTGTCTACAAAACAATTTGAAAAATGTAAAATTGATATGTCTGTTCATAAACTTTCTGGGAAATTATCAACTTTACAAAAATGTTTCCCCGAATTAAATATAAGCGAAAAAGATGTATTTCCAGAAATTTATACTGATGAAGAAGTTGATAAAATAATGACTGAATGGATATATGAAAATAAATTATCTATTGAAGATTTATTATCAAAAGGAGTTAGTCTTACTTATGATAATAAAGTTAGAGCAATGATTTCTGCAAAATTTTTTAGAATCGGGAAATCTAGAATCGATATGCTCATATGGTATTTTAAAAGACATAATATTGTTCATCCAATAACGGGTAATCAAATAACTATATATGATTTTGCAGAAAAACCAAGTCATTTTTGGGAAATAAAAGACAATAGGATATGTTTTGTGAAACAATATTGTGAATCTAAAGGATTAAATGAAGAGATACTTAATAATACAGAATTATTAAAAGAATGGATTTTTAATAATTTTCGAGCAGAAATATTAAATAATGAGATAAAAGGTTTTAGTAAATATACTAGTTCTTATTATAATACATTTATTGAAAGTTATCCTCAAGTATATAACAATAAGACTTTATTTGATTGGGAATGGCATCAATTTAATAAATCTGATAAACCAACTCTTATTCGTCAATTAAGGGAATTGGTTTTTTATAGGTTAAATCAATATATTATAAATCCAAAAGAAGATATCCCGCATTATATTAATTATTCATTTATTAAATCTCATTATTCTAAATTCGTTAAACAGATTAATAAAAAACGTTTTGATACTTTTTATGATTGGTGCTGTGTGGCTTTCCCTGAACATGTTTCGTTTTGGAAACCTGAAGATTTTGGGTTGTGTGTAGCATTTGATGGGGCTAGATGTAATAGTCTTGATGAAAAAATAATATATGAGTTTTTAAAAGTTGATTATGGATTAAAATATATTGAAGCAATTGGTTTTCAGAAAAATGGCAAACATACCTTTATACTACCAAATGAACATGAAGACAATAGATATTGCCCAGATTTTGTTATTGAGTATATCGACATAAATAATAGAAAAATGAAATTAAAGAAACCATTATATATAGAATATTACGGTTTATATTCAGAAATATATAATACTAAGGTCATGATCAATTATAGAGAAAAGACATATAGAAAAAATGATTATTTTAAATCTCTTGATTCGATTTTATTTATTGATCTTTATCAGAACGATTTAAATAATAACTTTGATGGTTTAAAAAATAAACTGAATAATATATTAAACTGAAAGGAAGAAACTAATAATATGGCTAAAAAACTTACTGCCCCTGCTATTAACAAAGAATATTCTAAATACAATGAACGTACAACAATTCCCATCATGAACGGAAAATACGAAATAACTATTGCAAAATATTTCAAGAAAAGTGATATTGCAAAACTCATTTTAGATTATATCTCTTTACGTGAAGAATTAAATACATTTACTGAAAAGAAATACACATTTGATGATGTAACTTTTCTTTTCTCTATTCTTTTAATTAAATACTTTTCAAACCTTGAACTTCCATCTTCTGCTGATGAATTAATGGCATTTGTAAATAAATTAGTTGATTTAGAAATTTTAGGTGCAATTGTTGATGCACTTCCTGTCGATCAAGTTAAACAAGTAAATAAATGGTTAGATCAAGCATTAAAGAATTTACCTGAAACTTTAAAACTTTTAGGGGTTGGTGATAATGCCGATATCGGGAGCAATTGATAATTTATTAAAGTCGTCAGATTTTCAACAAAAGGTTAGAGCTATTCAAGCACTGGCCATGTCGGAACTTCAACAAGCGGTTGAACAAGCAATATATAGTAAACCTGAAGGGTCATGGTATCATAGAACTTACGATTTTTTAAATGCGATTGAAACTTCTGATTTAATAGTAACTCCTTCTACCATTGAGTTTAAAGTTATATTTAATCCTGAAAAAATGTATCATACTACAATTTGGGGTTCAGAAAAATATGGATTGGAGCCAGGAGATTATATTGATGATAGATTGGTTCCTTGGTTGAATTATGGTTGGGATTATAGTAATCAAGCGCCTTTTACACCAATAAGTTTTTCAATGAGGGAAGAAACATTATTTATTGAAGAAGCCATAAAAGAAATAGAAAAAGATATTAAACAAAAAGTACAGAGTTTAATTAATATCGAAGTTCAAAAAATATTTAGAAAAAGATAAAAGGACACTTGAAAGTGTCCTTTTATAATTGTATTCTCTCTTGTAATTGTGGAATATAGTTTTTATCCTTATTTATTTGTTTAATAATAGAATCGATAGACGAATAGTTAATTGATTTTAATTTGAGATTAATCTGATTTATATTTTCTTGAGAGTTTTTATAATGGATGTTTAATAAATATCCATTTTTGTTTTGATAAGTTTTTCTGAAATCAAGACCAATGATTTTATTATTTAATATTTGATAATTATCTCCAAGTTGAATTAATTCAGGAGAAAAAGATAAATTTATTTCTGTTTCTTCTTTTAAATTAGGTATCCCTTTTAAATGTATAAAAGGAATATTAGAGGCGTATCCACTTTTTAATTTTATAGCTTTAATTATCCCTACTCCTATAGCTCCAATTATTATAGCAATTAAGGCAAAAAGTAATAATTCTATCATATTTATCTCTCTCCTTCGTATAATTGATTTTATTTTTATTATATCACAATTTCTTATTGGATAGAACATCAGGAGGTGAAATATTTTGGCAGATCCATCTGGAATTCTTATACATATAGACATAGATACAAGTAAAAAGCAACTTGATCAAGACATGATTAAACTTCAACAATGGTTTAACCAGAATCATAAATTAAACATAGATCTTGCCTTAACTCCTGATGCTATTAAGGGGTTAGAAAAATTAGGACAACAATTTAGTTTTTCAGATAATTCGGCAAAAAAAATGAATGCGACTATTCAAAATGTTAATCATACTATTTCCGAATTAGGAGAAAAAACAAAAGAAGTATTTAAGTTAGATGGTCATGGTTCATTTCTTGGTTTAACTGCTGAATATAAAAAACAATCAGAACAACTTGCTGAGATTACGAAATTAACATATCAAGCAGAACAGGAAACAGGTAGATTAGTAAAAACAAGAGAACAAATTACAAAAGATTTTACTAAAAAAGATTCTCATGGTTTTCTTTATGATGAATATGAGATATTTACTAAACTATCTCCTTCAATTAGAAATGCAACACAGCAACAAGAATACTGGAACAAATCTATTCTTGAAGGTTATAAATTAATTAAACCGACTATTCAAGAAACAGAAAATTATATAAAGGTTCAACAACAACTTCGTCAAGGTAGTCAACATCTTGATATTGGTGTTTATATAGATAAAGCTACTGGACAAATGTATAAATTCAGCGAATCTCTTCGTGATGGCATGGTTCGTACATTTGGTATTGGCGAAGCAATGAAAACAGCCTTTATGAAGAGTATTAGCTGGACAGTGGTTATGGGCGGTTTGTACGGTTTTATAAATTTGCTGAAAGAAATTCCTACGGTTTTAGTAGAAATTGATACCCAATTAGTCGAAATGTCTAAAGTTATGTCTAATAATACTGATTTTGGAGCATTGATGCAAAATTTGGTTCAATCAGCAAATACATATGGAAGAACTATCACAGAAACCGAAGAAAGTGTGGTTGAGTTTGCAAAGCAAGGCTATGAGGCTGCTCAAGCAACTGAATTAGCAAATACCGCTTTATTAGGTGCAAATGTAACTGGTTTAAAAGCTAACGAAATGGCCGGATATTTGACGGCAACATTAGCGCAATTCAATATGACAGCTAAAGATAGTGTAAATATTGTCAATAAAATTAATGAGGTTGATAACAATTATGCTGTCACAAGTTTAGGGCTATCTCAAAGTATTGCCAAGGCTGGTGAGGCCGCTCAACAATATGGGGCAACCTTAGATGATGTTATCGGCTACACAACTGCAATTCAAACAGCCACAAAAGAAAGTGGAAATGTCATCGGAAATAGTATAAAATCTTGGATTTCTCGACTTTTTTCTAATGATTCCGAGAAAGTTTTGAACTCTATTGGAATAAGTTTAAGAGATGTTTCAGGAGAAGTAAGAAATGCAGATCAAGTTTTGGCAGATTTAGCAACTCGTTTTAAAACACTTACAAATGAAGAACGTCAAAATGTAGGTTTAACTATAGCTTCTAGATATCATTTAACACGATTTTTAGCACTTATGGACAACTGGGACATAGCCACTAAAGCTACAACAACTTCACAACAATCTCTCTTCTCTGCTTTAGAGGAAAATCGTAAACACTTAAATAGTTTAGAAAGTCAAATATCGAGAGTTAATGCAGCAGGTCAGGAATTTTCATATACATTAGGTGAACAAGGTTTAAAATCCGTGATGTCTGGTATTTTAGGAGTAACTAGAACATTTATAAATGGATTAACCGAATTAGCAAAAAGTAGTACGTTAGGTAAAATTGGGTTTAGTGCTTTAATTATTAGCGTAACTGGGTTGACCATTGGATTTACTGCTTTAATTCCTATTGTAAGAACTATTGGTGTTGAAATAGCTGCAATGACTGTTAAATTAGCTACTAATCCTTTTGGTATGCTAGCAATAATTCTTACAGGATTAATTACTGTTACGACATTATATCTTGGTCATCAAAAACAACTTCGAGAAGAACAAGAAAAAATAACTCAAACCGTTAAAGAATCTACTGAATCATTTAATGAATTGAAGACTGCAATGGAGAATATTGGTTCTCCCACCCTTCAAAACATTAATGATACTGAAGCACAGATTAAACGATATGAACAGTTAATTGATCTTGTAAAAAACTTTCAAGATTCACAAACACAACAAATGTATGTACCTGAAATTGGTGGATATATTGATATTGAAGCTAAGTTTAATCCTAATAAATTATCTCAAGAAATAAAAGATTTAGCTTCTAATTTAAGAATTAACATATATGAATTAAAGTCATGGTCTGATTTTATAGATCAAGCAAAAGGACATCAGCAAGAATTAATCACTATCTTAGAAAAAGGCAAGAAGAATTCTTCAGAATATCAAGGGGAGCAAATTAAACTTGTTCAATCTCAATTAGATGTTGCTAAGAATACAAAAGACTTAGTAGATGAATATAAGCAATTATCAGATGTTACAAATAAAAATGAGCAACAAACAAAGAGATATGCAGAAGTTAAAAATATATTACTTGGTATGTTCCCTGAAGAAACTAAGAATGGTGAATTACTAATTTCCCTTCTTGATAAAGAAGCAAAAAAACGTGTTGAATTAGCAGAAAAAACATTAGGCCAATCTAAAACACAACTTGAAGAAAATCGAAAATCTACTCAAATTGCATACGAAACCGCGATAAAAAATATGGCTTTATATCAATCTGAAATAGATAGACTTGAGGAGTTGTGGAAAGCACGGTCTAATAATGCAAGTACGGGCAACTGGCGTTTACTTGAAGATTTAGGAATGGCACAATATAACCTTGATCAAACAAAGAAAAGCGCTAATAGTTTAGCAGATACAATTAAGCAAATGGACGATATTCTTAATTGGAAATCTGCTCCTGTTACTACTGGATTTGGTACAAAAATCTCCCCCTCCACATCCCCTTCCACCTCCACACCCTCAACCCTCGATAGCACCCAAGCTATCATCAACCAAATCAATCTCCAATCATCCCTCACAGCCGAGAAAAACAAAGCAATTCAGTCAGAACTCGAACTCGCAAAATCTAATAAAAATTATGCACTCGAAGCATCTAAAGTAAATGAGTTAATTCAAGGGCAAGTAACAGAAATAGACCAACTCAACCAAGCCAATACTCAACTCAAAGCAAAAATGGATGAAATTAAACATATTGGTTTTGGGGCTATTGGTTGGTTAGATGAAAACGGCGAGCTTACTACTACCTATTATGATCAATATAACACTGCATCTAAAACAACTCAAGAAGCTATGGCTAAAGAAGCAGATCAATTACAAAAATTGACTAAGGCAATGATTACTAATAATTCTGCTATTCGAACGTTGAAAGATTCTAATAATCAACTTGGTCAATCTTTGCAAACCATAGCACAAGATCTTGCCAAACAAGTACTTGAAGCAGAAAAATCAATTGAAGAATACCATGTAAAACAACAAAAAGATGCTCTCCAATCTCAAATCGATCAAGCGGAAAAAGCATTAAAATCATTTAAAGATTTACACCAAGCAAAAATTGATGGATATCAAGCAGAGATTGATGCTCTTGACAGACAAAACGCATTACAAACAGAACAAGAAGAACGCAATAAACGTTTGCTTGAAATTCAAAATGCACAAAATTATTTAAACAATGTTTTGAGTGAACGCAATACTCGTGTCTATGTTGAGGGGCAAGGTTGGATTTTCCAAGCTAATCCAAACGATGTTAAAAAAGCACAAGATGATCTTAAAAAACTTAAATCTGATTATACTGATTGGGAACGTCAAAACACATTAAACCATCAAAAACAAATGCTTCAAGATCAAATTAAATATGAACAAGATCAAATTAAAAATCAAGAAGATAGTTTTAACACTTTAAAAGATAATTTAACCACACAAATGAATACTATCCAAGATACTTTTGACAAACAATGGAAAAATATTAATGATATGTCAACTAAATTACTCGATCAGTTTGGTGGCAATGTAGATAGTGCAGTAGGTGTTTTATCCGACAAACTAAAAGGATTAAATGATCAATTAGCTACTTTAATGGGTGTTACTTTACCTGATAGTTTACAAGGGATTGGTGGAGCAAGTGCTAATGGCAAAACTACAGTAATTGTAAAAAAAGGATCACCAGATGAAACTATTCTTAGAAAACAATATGGGGATTCTATTAATATTCAATATGGTTCCGGTAATGAATTTGTTGGTAAAGATAGAATTGAAACTAATAAAATGTATCAATCTATATTGGGGACTCCAAAAAATCCTGTTAGCACAGATCAAATGTGGGGATATGCTGATGGTGGAGTAAATTCCAAAACAGGTTTTCATATGCTTCACGGAACATCTTCAAGCGCAGAAACAATCTTTAATTCCACAGACAGTAAAAAATTATGGGATTTTGTACATAATTTACCTAATTTGTCTACGAATATGATGAGTAATTTAATTGGTAATTTTAAAATTCCACAATTTACTCCTAATCTTGCTGGTGTTGGCAGTTCAGGTGAAACTATTAATATTAATGGAAATATGACAATTGTAACACCGAATCCAGACGATTTCTTTAGTCAATTGAAACAACGTGCAAGATTAAAATAAAAAATATAAAAATTGTGGGGAGTTAGGTTTTGCCTCTCCCCTCCCCTATTTCAAAGAGAGGTGAAAAAATGGGAACAATTTATCAATCAGTCTATTTAACTCCAGATTCAATTGCAATTGATATGACAAAAGATCAAGTGTTTTCTTGCCAAGTGCAAGGGTCTTCCGTAGATTCTTACCAATTGATTATCAAAGATTTAGCAAACACAGTTTTATATGATTCTACGAAAATTACATTAAATCCGGTTTTGTATGATAAAGATACTTTAAATATTACAGTATTAGCTAATACGATTACTACTACTGGACAATTAAAATATACAATCACAACTTTTTCAGGCACTAATTCTGCTACAACTAGAGAAGTATCATTTTATAATTATGCCACCCCAACAGCAACATTATCTATTACTTCACCAGTAGCTAATAAACAAATTAATCTTACAACTACATATTCACAAACACAAAGTGTTCCAGTACAATCTTATCAATATTTTCTTTATGACAGCACAGGAACTACAATATTACAACAAAGTGATATAATTTACAATGCTAAACTTCAATATTCATTTGATGGGTTACTTAATTCTACTACATATCAGGCACAATGTATAATTACAAATGCTTATTCCCAAATAGCAGATACAGGTAAAATATCATTTAATGTTAGTTATTCTCAACCAAATATTAATTTAGTTCCTTTAACTACAATTAATAGTGATTTAAGTGCTGTAACTATTAATATAGGTCAAGCTATTCAAAATATTGGTTCTTCAACAGGAACATTAACATATATAGATGATTTTTTAACTTTAGGCAATACGGGATTGCAATTATTAGATAATACAAGTACAGCATATTGGAGTGTTAATATTCCAACTGTTTTTACTGGTACATTTGATTTTTATCCAAATGGATTTACAAGTGGGAAGATCACTAGATTAGAAGATAATTCTGGTAATTATTTTGAAATTGGATACAATGGAAGTTCATTTTATGTAAATATAAACGGATATATAGTTAATGGCAAAACTTTAGCATTGAATTCTAATCCTTATGTTCTGGGTATTAAAAATTCAGAATTAATTATTCAACAATCAAATGTCATACTTGACGATGTAAAACCTTGGTGGATTAGTTAGAAAGGAAGGTATAAAGCTAATATGGCATTTTTAAATGGTACATTTTTAGGATATTCTTCATTGCAATATCAACCACCTATACCTTCCCCTATTTCATATACAAAGGTAACATTTTATGGTGGTCAAAGTATATTTGATAAAATTCATATACAAAATATTGCATTAACCAACACTCAAATTCAAGCAATCACTCCTACATATCAAATTACATGGCAATCAACTACTATTTTGTTAGCTAATTTTGATGCCCATACACTTGATGGAGGGAATATTATTTCTTTACCAAGTGCATTAGTTGGTTGGAAAATATATAGACGAGACACTTCAACAAATATATCTACTTTAATAGCGACGGTCACCGCAGGAACAACTTTTTATACCGATTATGGAGTAGCTACAAATAAAACAGTGTATTATGAAATTTTCCCTTATACCAGTAGTGCTTTAGGTAGTCCTTTAAAAACAAATAATGTAACAACAGATTATTATGGTTATTATTTAATGAATATAGATGCTACGGGTAACATTTATAAATTTGATTTAGAATTACAGAGTAGCGATTATCAAAATAATGAAAATTTTGTTCAATATGATACATATACACAATATAATTCTTATGCCATTGGAAAAAGAAAATTCTTTTCGACAAGCATTTCTGCGTTGGCTGGAACAATTACAATAAACAATGAATTAAGTCAAGATGTTAGTTATTTAATTACATTAAGAGATTTTATTCAGAATGGTAAAGTTAAATATTTCAAGGATAGAAAAGGAAATATCTTTGCTGGATTAACTCATAATTATCGTCAAAAGCAATTAAATGATGCTATTTCTCAACAGGTTTTTGTGGTTTCTTTTGATTTCATTGAAACGCAAGCAGTTTAATTAAATAAATATAATTTAATATTGTTAATTTTTGGATTAGAGCTAGGCAGACGTGCTGAAAAACGTATTCCTGAACGTTTGCTCTAGTCTTTTTATTATACAGGAATTAAAAATTGCGATAGGAGGTAATAAAATGTTATTAACTGAAGAAGTTGAAATAACGTTAAATTTTAATACAATCAAATATTATGAAAATCTAGGTTATTTTATTCCTAGATATTTATATAAAAAAGATAATGGAATGCATGTAAAAAGAGGAACACGAATAAAAGTTAGAGTTAAAGATTTGTCAAAAGGATCTAAAGTAGAAGTAGAAGTATTATGTGATCAATGTAAAATTAAAATTATGAAAAAGGGATATGGAAATTATTTGAAAAATCATAAAATAAATAATATGGATATCTGCGGTGAATGTAATAATAAAAATTTCAATAATAATGTATTTAAAAAATATGGTGTTCGCACTATGGTTGAATTAGATTGGGTTAAGAAAATAGTTAAAGAAAGTAACTCTGGTAAAAATTCTAATTGGTGGAAAGGTGGTATTACTTCAGAAAATCACAGAATAAGAATTTCGCCAGAATATAAACAATGGCGTACAGCAGTATTTGAACGAGATGATTATACTTGTCAAGTTTGTGGGAAACGTGGTAGTAATATTCAAGCACATCATCTTGAATCATTTGCAGATAATTTAGATTTAAGATTTGTTGTAGAAAATGGCGTGACAATTTGTGAATTCCATCATAATTCTTATATTGAAAATAGTTTTCATAATATTTATGGAACTCTTCATAATAATAAAGAACAATTTGAAGAATATAAACAATTTATTTTAAATCAAAATAATAAGATACAAGACATAAAGGAGGTGGTATAAATTGCCACTTTCTTTTAATGATTATTTGGATTTAATTAATAAAAACATTTATCGTCAACGTATCAAACTTCAATTACTTAGATATTCTGATTTATCAGTTTATCAAGAAATAACAGGAGATATTGTAAATGGTAGTGGTTCTCTTCATGTTGAAAGAAAAAATGGTATT
>JAJYWX010000015.1 GCA_021791275.1 bacterium
TCTTTTAATGAATATAGAGCAGTTGGAGGTTTTACAGAAGATCAGATTAATGCGGAATATGACCATTATGCAGAAGAGAGAAAAAGAAAGAGCATGATAATTTGAAGAGTCAAATTAAGAGAGGTAAATCAGAGATTTTAACGATTTCAGAATTTATTGAACTTTTTTCAAATATTACTTTAAGGCTAGCAAAAACACGCTCTATAGTAGAGAAAGATTTTATAATAAGAAAAATATACTTGAACTTTACAATTAAGGATAAGAAAGTGTTGTCATATAAGCTAAATAAGCCATTTTATATGTTCTTTAAAGGAGCAAAATCTAGGTTTGTCCTGAATACTCGGGATAGCGGGACTCGAACCCACGACCTCTTGCTCCCAAAGCAAGCGTTCTAGCCAACTGAACTATATCCCGTTACTAATTTAAGAATGCTGAGGGCGGGAATCGAACCCGCATGGATTGCTCCAACGGATTTTAAGTCCGTCGCGTATACCTATTCCGCCACCCCAGCATCTATATCAAATACTGCTTTATTATATCAAATTATTATAAATATGAAAGTAATATTTTTATTAAATTTTTTTATGAGTTTATATTTTGTTAAAAATATCTATTTTTTGTATAAAATACTTAATTTATTTTGATAAACAGTATATAATACAGGTATGGTTAAAAGTTCAAATTCAAATAATATTTGGAAAGATATAAAAGGGAGATCTAATTCTGATGAGGATTTAGTCGAAAAAATCTCTTTATTATCACCTATGTTGTCGTATATTTCCAGCGTAAATACAATGGAAATATACAATAGTAATACTTTAAGAAACGATATAAAAAAAGAGAATTTTGATGAAATCTTTTTGGAACTTTTAATCCTAGAAATGTTTATAATTGATTCAATACTATCAATTATAAAAGTTAAAAATAAGGCTAAATTTAAAGATGTTTTAGTTCAAGAAATTATCTCTGTACTGGATTTGATTATTTCTGAAAGGGGAGAAGAGAGTGAATTTGAAGAGGATGAATTTATAAAAACAGTTAATAAAAGATTTAGAGAATATTCAAGGGATTTAAATTTAAAAGATTTAGACTCTGTATTAAATTCCGAATTTTTTAATCTATTTAGATCTAGAATCTCAGATATATTAATCCTTCATAAAAATGATAAAGTTTTATTAGATTTTCAATATGAAGTTATAAAATCAATAAAAGCACTACAGTTAGATGAATTATTTAATTTGAATGTCAAAGCCCAAAGAGAATCTCCAAAAAAGAAAGGTTAATCCTTCAATAGATAAAGGATTAAAAGATAAGTCTTCAAAGTTAAAAAAAAGGCTATTTTTGTTTTTTTCTGTAATTTTATCTTTTTTAATATTTTCTTTTGTAATTTTTGTATTACTTTTCTCTATCGTTGTTTCAAATTATTATAAGAATCTTCCCCCTGTCCATGGTGCTGTAGCAAATAATCAAATTGAAGACAATTTTATATATTCAAGAAATGGAACTTTAATCGCAACACTTTATGGATCACAGAATAGAGTAGATGTAAATTATTCTCAAATATCCCCATATATGATAAAAGCTATGATAGCTGCAGAGGATGTGAATTTTTTTAAAGATAAAATAGGGATTAATATTCCTAGTATTATAAGATCACTTTATAATGATGTTTTCCATAAAGGTGTTGGGGTACAAGGTGCAAGTACAATAACTCAACAACTTGCTAAAAATACTCTTCTTAATGATAAAAGGTCTGTACAGAATAAAATTAAAGAGATTCTTCTATCAATAAAATTATCTCAAAAGTATACAAAGAAACAAATTATAACAGCTTATCTAAATGATGTATCTTTTGGGGGAAATATTTATGGTATAGAAGAAGCTTCTCAAACTTATTTTGGTGAACCAGCTTCAAAACTTGATATTGCACAATCTGCTCTTCTTGCAGGCATGGTTCAAGCTCCAAGTGTTTATTCCCCATATTATGGAACAGACCCTGCCTTAGGTATAGCAAGACAAAAATATGTTTTAAATCAGATGATGGTACATATGAGCCTTGTTGGTCTTTCCAAGCAACAGATATTAGATGCAGAAAATGAAAAGTTAACTTTTCATAAATCTCAAAGCAATATAACTGATCCTTGGTTTGTTTATTATGTTAAACAATATTTAGATCAAAAATATGGGTCTTCTTTTCTTAATAATGGTGGGTTAAAGATACATACAACACTTTCTTTAAAACTTCAAAATATTGCTCAAAATGAGGTTCAATCTAATGTAGCAACTTTTATTAGGGATGGACTAAATACTCATAACTCATCATTAATTGCAATTAATCCTCATAATGGTCATATACTTGCCATGGTAGGCTCTGTGAACTATAATGATAATAACAGTTTAGTAGAAGGACAAGTAAATTCAACATTGAGTCTTGTTTCTCCTGGGTCTTCTTTAAAACCGTTTGTTTATCTTACTGCATTTGCAAGAGGAGCTTTAACTCCAAATTCATATGTGTATGATACTCCACTTACTATTGGTAATTGGTCCCCAACAGACTGGAATGATTCATATGAAGGGAGAATTACTGTTGCTACTGCACTTTTACAATCAAGGAATATTCCTGCAGTAAGAGTAGGACTACTAATAGGTCTTGATCCTATATATTCAACATTTTATGATGTGGGACTTACTCAATTTACTCCACAAAGTATATCAAAGTGTGGATATCCTGCACTCATAGGAGGGTGTGATATATCTACTCTTCAGGAGGCTCAAGCATATACAACACTTGCTAATAATGGTGTGTTTGAAAAAGCTTCTCCTATAGATACAATATATAATCGAAATGGTAAAATGATATACAATAATCAAAACCCTAAAGGTGTAAGATTATTTTCTCCTAAATATGTTGAAATGGTTACAAGTATAATTAAAAGTTACTATACAATGTATCCAGTAATAGACGCAGGATATTCAGTTGCAGGAAAAACTGGAACCTCAAATAATCATGTAGATAATATTTTCGCAGGATATTCTCCTAATTTAGTTTCTGTCGTTTGGTCAGGGAATGATAATTATTCTTTTACATCTAATAATACTTGGGGAGAGACTACTGCAGCTTTAATCTGGAATGACTTTATGTTAAAAGCACTAAAGTATTATCCAAATACTAAATTTAATTTAAGTTTATGGCCTTATAATTATAGTGCCTCAATAATATTATGAATGAAGAAAATAATAAAAAAAATAATATAGCTGAATATTTAAAAACCTTTTTAATAGATTTTTTAGAAACAGGAGTTATAACAATAGCAATTGCTGTTGTTATTTACATATTCATATCATCTCCTCATATAGTAGTAGGAGAGTCAATGATGCCTAATTTTGTTAATGGAGAATATCTTATAAACAACAAATTAGGATTTGATATTGATAATCTTAAAAGAGGACAGGTGATCAATTTCCAATATGATCCAACAGAAGAGTTTATAAAAAGAGTAATAGGTCTTCCTGGAAATACAATTGAGCTTAAGAATGGAAATGTATATATAAATGGAAAACTTCTAGATGAGAGTGCATATATACCAAAAGGTGTTAAGACCTATGGTGGGGAATTTTTGGCAAACAATGTTAAATTTAAAGTTCCACAAGGAGAGTATTTTGTTATGGGAGATAATAGAGAGAATAGTTTTGATTCAAGATCCTGGGGATTAGTAAAACAATCAGCAGTAAAAGGAATCGCATTTTTTGTATTTTGGCCTTTAAATAAATTTGGATTTGTTCCTACTGTTACATATACAACTAAGGGAAATGTAATATATTCAAAATTGAATAGATCTTGGTTTTAGTGTATCATATTAACTGTAATCTATGGCAAAAAAAAAGAGAAAGAGTTCTGCAAAAAAAACAGGAAGTAAAAAAGGAAATAAGTATATAGATTCAATACTTAGGTTTTCTCGTGTTTTTATAGTTGATTTTATAGAAACGGCAGCTGTTACACTTGCTATAGCTTTGGTAATTTATCTTTTCATCGCTTCTCCTCATGTTGTTGTAGGGGAGTCAATGATGCCTAATTTCGTTAATGGGGAGTATCTTTTTACAAATAAATTAGCTCTAACTTATTCAAATCCAAAGATGGGGCAGGTTATAGTTTTTCAACATACACCTCAGCAAGAATATATAAAGAGAGTTATTGGAACTCCTGGGGATACTTTAGAACTTGAAAATGGAAATGTATATATAAATGGAAAACTTCTAGATGAGAGTGCATATATACCAAAAGGTGTTAAAACCTATGGTTTCTCTTATCTTGCTAATAACGTAAAAATAACTATTCCAAAAGGAGAGTATTTTGTTATGGGTGATAATAGAGAAAATAGTTCAGATTCAAGATTCTGGGGATTAGTTCCTAGGAATGAAATTAGAGGTATTGCTACTTTTGTATTTTGGCCTTTAAATAAATTTGGATTTGTTCCAACCATTACATATACAACAAAAGGTAATGTAATTTATTCGAAATCAAATTAATGATTATAAGTATACTTAATCAAAAAGGTGGAGTAGGGAAAACCACTACTGCAATTAATTTAGGAGCTTATCTTGCCAAAAAGGGTAAGAAGGTTATACTTATTGATTTAGATCCTCAGAGTAATCTTACCTCTGGGTTAGGTGTAAGAGTTTTATCTGATCAGTCTTCTGATGAAAATGGGTATCTTTCTATATACAATGTTTTGATTGATGGAAATAGTCTTAATGAAGTCTTTATTTCAACTTCTATACCCAATTTATACCTTGTCCCTTCAAATATATCATTAGCAGGTGCAGAAATTGAATTAGTAAATAAACTTTCTAGAGAACAAATATTAAAGAATGCAATTTCAAAATTTAAAGAACCGTATGATTTTATAATAATTGATAATCCTCCATCCTTGGGCATACTTACTATAAATTCCTTAGTTGCATCGGATAAGGTTATTGTTCCATTGCAATGTGAATATTATGCTCTAGAGGGAGTATCTCAACTTATACATACTATTGATATGGTAAAAGATTCTCTGAATCCAGAGTTAGAACTTATGGGAGTTTTGCTTACAATGTATGATAGTAGAGTAAAAATATCAGAATCTGTAGCAAATGAGGTGAGAGAGTATTTTAAGGATAAAACATTTAAAAGCGTTATACCTAGGAATGTTAAGTTGTCAGAAGCTCCATCTTTTGGTAAAGTTATATTTGAGTATGATAGTCAATCTTCTGGATCTGATGCATACGATAAATTTAGTGATGAGATTCTAAAACAATATGGAAGATAAAAATAAAAAATTAGGTAGAGGATTAAATGCTTTGATTCAGAGTGCATCCAAGGAGGCATATAAAGAAATATTTGTATCAAGTATAGTACCTAATCCATATCAGCCAAGAATCGATCCTAAAAAAGATATAGAAACATTAATTTCATCTGTAAAAGAACATGGTCTTTTATCCCCTCTTATAGTTTCAAAAAGAGAAGATGGAAAATATCAACTTATTGCAGGAGAGAGAAGATTAAATGCAGCTAAAGCTATTAACCTTGAAAAAGTTCCTGCGATAATTAAAGAGGCATCTTCTCAAGATCTATTGATATATGCAATAGTGGAGAATTTACAAAGGAAAGATCTAAATATAATGGAGGAGATTACAGCTATTATGAATCTTAAGAAAGAATTTAATCTTAAGAATTCTGATATAGCAGTAAAGATAGGAGTAACAGATAGAACAATAAGGTATTATTTACGTATTTTAACATTACCAGAAGAGATCAAGGAAGCTTTATATAATGAGAAAATAATGTATGCCCATGCAGTAGTTCTTACTACACTGCCTAATAAAGATTTACAGATTCAAGTTTTTAAAAGAGTCTTGAAAGATCAATTATCTCCTGCAAAAACAAGTGATCTTGTAGATAAACTATTATCATTTTCTCCAAGATCAAATAGTAAGTTAAATATACTCTCTCACAGAAGCTTAGTTATACAAAATAGTTTAAAGGAATATTTCGGAAATGAAAAGGTTACTCTTAAAAGGAATATAAAAGGAGAGGGTAGTATAAATATAAAGTTTAAGACAGATGAAGAGTTAGAAGATATATATAGGAAAATATCTAAAGAAGAGTAATTTTTGATTGAAATCTATATTTGTGCTAATATTCAGAAAGTTTGGGGGTATAGCTCAACGGTAGAGCATCAGCCTTTTAAGCTGTTGGTTCTGGGTTCGAATCCCAGTGCCCTCACCAAATATCTTAATTAAATCCCATAGTTTTATTGAATTTGATATTAAATTTTGATATAATCTATATCGCAGGTTCTAAGTAGATTCGATGAATACCAAATTGGTATTCGTACTTTCTCAAAAGGAGAGATGATATGCAAAAAGTAAGAGATGCGATGTTCATTTTCAAGCTCGTGCTTATCATTGCTGCATTTGTTTTATTGGCCGCTTTGGTCATGACAGCTACTCATCCGAGTGCTGGAACAAGTGTAGAAATCGCTGTGGTCTTCCTCCTTTTTGGAGGCTTCGTTGCGCTCAAAGAGGTAGCGAAATACCGAAGATAATCTCTTCAAAGGTCCTGCATTAGATAGGAGAATAATTCTAATAATTATATTAGAAAAACCTCTCCTATCTAGACCTTATTAAACACACCTTCAAATCTCATAGTATATTGAAATATTCGTATTTTTCTGATAATATACCTTCACAGGATTCTTGTAGTTATTATAGATACAACAATGTATCTATATGCTCTTTATAAAGGAGGATAAAGTGCCATATAAAGCCAAGAAGATTGAAAGAGGAGTAGTCGTATTTCTTTCTGTTATAATCTTGGTGTTGCTTTTTGCGGATCTATTCTTTGGAATAGTATACGTGGGCACTTCTGGAATCTTCAACCTCAAATTTCTTGAAGGAGTTTTGTCAGCAAATCTCGTTATTCTTTTCTTGATTGTAGTAGTACTTTTTGTACTGACGGGGTGAAGAAACCTTTCTTTAAAGGTCCTGCATTAGATAGGAGAATAATTCTAATAATTATATTAGAAAAACCTCTCCTATCTAGACCTTGTTTTATATAGAATATATAAAAAATGAATACAGTAGAAATAGGGGGTTTTAGACCTCCTGACAATAGAGATTATATAGATTATCCAGAGTTTTCTCCTGACGGTAGAGGATTATTGAGAAGGGTTTATCCCGGGATTATTGATAGGGGAGTTAGAATATACTCTTCAGAAGAGAGGTTCTATTCAGATTCTGGAAAAAGACTATATAAATACGAAAGGTATGATTATGATGAAAGAGGTTATCAATCAAGGCAATTAAGAATATCTTATGATAAAGATGGGAATGTTAAGAAAACGGTTCGAATACTTTGGAAATATGAAGATGATGGAAGTTATATGACTGTATTAAGTTATAAAAGGAATAATTCTGAACATATTATATCTTGTAAATATAATAGACTCTCTCAATTGGAAGAGAAAGTTGATTATAATAGATTAAAAGGGGTAATTATTACAATAAGATATAGCTATGATGAAGATGGAAACGTATCATCTATAGAAACATATAGAAAAAAAACTTAAGTTCTCTATTTTACTGATTTATAAATAGAGTAGTATAAACTATTAAATATGAAATCAAAACTTCCCAAGAATCTAAAAGGTTTTCCTCCTAAGTTCATTTTAAATTCACTAAATCCTTTCCATTTTTCATTCTCATCACTTATACCCCATAGATCAAAATTCTTAAATCCTTTCTCTTTAGCATATAAGGCAGTATTATAAACAAGAAGGTATCCTGGGTATAAGTTATTGTATTCTTTTAAAGATCCAGAATAAAGATATGTTATTGTATCTCCATTTAATATATTAACAGATGCTGATATTACTTCATTATCTTTTAATACTTCAAATATTTTCATTCTATCCTTAAATATTTCTTTCATATTATAGAAATATTCTTCCCCTCTCCCTTTGAAATTTTTATTCTCAAATGTAGATTTGTATATTTTATAAAAATTATCTAATTCCTGAGTTTCTCTAAATATAAGGTTTTCTTTATTTCTAATTCTTCCTCTTTTTTTGGAAGGTATATTTTTTATTAAATCATCTTCCAGATAGATTATCGCGGTTTGTATTGGTTGATAGAAATCCTTAACAGATTTATATGATGAAAAATATTTTAAATTTTCATCACTAAATTCTAAATCAGGTTCAATTTTTAAAAGATGTGCACCTCTTTTTTTCGAAAAATCTTTAATTAAAGGTAGTATGGAAGATAAGTCAGAAATTTTTGATACAATTGGACCTCTTGGGACATAGTTTATTTTAAAAAATTTTTCCTTTTTCTCAAGTAAAACAGTGTAACCTAATAATTCTTTATTTTTATAAAAATGTAAGAAAAAATAACTCCATCCCTCTTTATTTTTAAAATATGCCCACTCTTCAGTCTGCAAAAAATTTGTTTTAAAATTATTATTTTCAATTTTATCTTTGATTTTTATTTCCATATATTATAAAAGTGTATTCCCAGTAATCTCTTTAGGGGCTTTTATATCAAAAAATTTTAATATTGTTGGAGCAATATCTGCTAATATTCCTTCTTTTAATTCTCTTTCATTTCCCAAAGTATCTTTGTTAAAAAAAATAAACGGAACTTTATTAGTTGTATGAGACTTATTTATATTCCCATCTGTTATCATCTCTTCTGAGTTCCCATGATCAGCGGTTAAAATAAGTGTCCAATTTTTATCTAGTATCAGAGATATTAAATCTTTCAAATTATCATCTATAAATTCTATCGCCTTAACTGTTGCCTCATATACTCCTGTGTGTCCAACCATATCTGGATTTGCAAGGTTTGCAACTATAAAATCAAATTTATCCATATTTTCTTCTACCTTTTCTATAATCTCTCTTGCTCTCATAAATGGTACAGTATCATAAGTTTTAACTTTTAGAGAAGGAATAATATTTCTCTTTTCTTTCTTGTATACAATATCCTTTCCTCCGTCAAAAAAATATGTCACATGTGCATATTTTTCAGTTTCAGCAACTCTATACTGCATAACTGCATTTTTGCTTAGAATATCTCCCAGTGTATTTTCTATATTTAATCTTTTATATATATAGTTTTTTATATCATCTGTATAATTTACCATACATAATAGATTTGTTTTAGTACTGTTTATAAATAAAGATGAGAGCTCCCTTGCTCTATCCTCTCTAAAATTAAAAAAAATAAGCAAATCATTACTTTCAACCTTTGGTGTGGATTTAACATAAAAAGGAGGTATAAATTCATCATATATTCCATCGTTGTATGATTTATTTATTGCTTCATATATATCAACAACTTCTTCCCCTTTATGGTTTACTAATAATTCAAATGCCTTTTCAACTCTTTGCCATCTATTATCTCTATCCATGGCATAAAATCTTCCAATAATTGATGATATAACAAGTTTTCCTGAGTTTATATAACTATCAAGCATATGAAGATATTTTTCTACACTTTTATAGCATGAATCTCTCCCATCTGAAAATATATGGAAATATACTTTATTACCTTTTACACTTTCAAGAATTGCTTTTATGCTATCTATATTAGAGTGAACATCACTATCAGATAAAAGCCCCATAATATGTATATTCCCTTTATTATTAGATATATTTGATATAAGGGTGGGATTTTTGAAAAATGATCCATCTTTTATATCATTTTTTATCATTAGAGAATATTGCTCCACTATTCTTCCTGATCCAATATTTAAATGCCCAACTTCACTATTCCCAGCTTTGCCCTCAGTTAATCCAACATCTTCTCCTGACGCACTAAGTTTTGTGTGATAACTATTTTTATATAAGTAATCTATATTAGGTGTATTTGAATTTTTTACAGCGTTTCCTTCTATTTTATTAGATATTCCAAAACCGTCTAGAATTAATAGTAAAATCTTTTTATCCATATTTTAATATGATACTTGTTTAATACGATATATTCAATATTAATAGTTTTAATGGGGTCTTTAGAAATTTCTTATTTAGTCAAAATTTCATTCTCTATGTTTTGTATATTTTCTTTTAGAGAATATACATTTTCTGTATTTGTATTTATTATATTAATACCTCTTCTTATTATATATCTGAGGAATTCATCATCCTTGTTTATACTATCAAATGTTATAGAACTTGTAATTTTATATTTTGCAACTGCGTCCATTATATTGCTAATAGCTTTTAACATTGTAGGATGGTAGTTAATTATATCTTTTGTAAGCTTTGGATTAGAGAAATCTATACCCAGTATCATTTGAGCAAGATTATCATAATCTATATTAATTCCATCAACTCCTATGTCTAAAAGTTCATCTATCATTATTACATTTGACGGTACTTCTATATCTATAAATATTTTAAAAGTTGATGATCTTCTTAAATTTTGAGATATTATTATTTTTTTCATATCAGCTAACTCTTCTATGGTCCTTATGTACGGTATCATTATCCAAAGATTTTTATATCCATATTTGTTCCTTACACTCTTTACTATTTCAAGCTCCATATTTAATATCTCAATCTCCTTTATATTTCTAAGTGTTCCTCTATATCCCAACATTGGGTTCTCCTCCTTAACTTCAAATTGGACACCTCCATCAAGTTCAAATAATTTATTTGATGTCAGGTTAGATATAGTGTAAATTACGTTTTTATCATTTCCAACTTCTTTACAAAGATTACTTATTTTTTTTGCTATATCATCTATATATTCTGCATTCTTCTGTTGAGAAAATATTTGTTTAGGGTGAACCTTCAAATCTAATATTAGATCCTCTGCAGAGATATATATACCATCAACTCCACTTTTAGATACTTCTTCGTATAAATTTATATCAACTATTTTTGTATACACTTTTGTTGCTGTAATAATCTCTCTTTTTACATCTTCTACCATCTTCTCTTTAATCTTTTGAACCTCTTCTTCTGTATTTTCTTCTTCTTTCTTCTCTTCTTGAGGCTCATTTTTAATTTCTTCTTCTGTATTTGTTTGTGGTCTATCGATTTCATATAACCTACCTGTAGATCCGTCCAAGATTCCATACTTATTATCTTGAATAACTTGAGTCCCAACTTGAGTTCCTATTATACAAGGAAGTGATAGTTCTCTTGCAATTTCTGTCTCATAAGAGTTCATATCACCTGTATCAAGAATTATCCCTTTGGAATGAGATAATATATCTCTCCAGTCTTCTGATATGCTTTCCAGTACAATAATATCGTAGTTAAAATTAGGATCAGCATCATTAATATTTTTGAGAACTTTTATTTCTCCTTCAATAATACCAGGATATGCAGGTATTCCTGTTATTAAAAGATTGGCAGAAGATGATTGATGTTTATTTTCTTTTATTTTATGATCTTCCTTTACCTCCTCTTTAGGTTTAATTTCAGTGGTCTCAACATTTTTTATCTCTTCAATTTTAGGCTCAACAAAAACTGTAGTAGGTTGAGTAGGTAATATCTCTTCTTTAGGTTCTTCTTTTTCTTCTTCCTTTTCAACTTTTTCTTCTTTTATCTCTTGTATAATTTCATCCTTTATCTCCTCTTCTAACGGTTGTGGGTTTTCTTTAATTATTTTATCTTCCTTTTCAAACTCTTCTTCTATATGAGTCTCTTCTATTTTTGTATTCAACTCTTTTAATTCTAAGACTGGGCTTACATTTAGTATATATATCTTTCCCTTTTCAATAACCCATTCAATTTCAAGGGCTTTTTTATATTCTTCTTCTAGTATTTTTGCATATCTTGCAAGTGTTATTGCAACTCTATCATCTATTTTTTGATTTTCTTGCCATTTTTGTGCAACCTTTGTTTTTACGATCGAATCTTTAATACTCTTTCCCTTAATATTTCTAACAAGCATATAATCTTGTCTTGCTATTGATTTCTCTTTAAATTTTAGAGCATCTTTGTCAATATAATAAAGGTCGGGCTTTATTTCTCCGTTTTTTATTATATCGACTATCCCTAAAACTGCTTGAATTGAAATTTCTTTTATATCTTTTGTTACTGGTGATACTGAAAATGTTATTCCTGATATATCAGTTTGTAACATTTTTTGTATTATTATTGCAGATGCACAATCGTATGGTTGTATATTATTATTTATTCTATATTGTATGTTTTCTGTCTCATACAGACTTGCCCAACAAGCTTTTATAGCCAAAATTAATTCAGCATAGCCCTTTATATTTAGAAAAGAAGTTTGGTTTGTTCCATCAACTTCAGCTGAATTGCCGTATATATATGATGATCTTACAGATACATACGCATCTGAAAAACCAGATAATTTTGAGTATGTTCTTAATATTTCTTTTTCAATAAAAGGAGGAAGAGGTGTTTTCATTATCAAATCTTCTATCTCCTCTGATAATTTTTTCAATTCCTCTTCATTATGTGAGTCAAGATTGTAAAATTTGCTCTTTATTAATTCATTGAGATTCGACATATCAAGAAAAAATCTCATAGAATCTGCAGACACTATAAATCCCGGGGCAGTTGGGATCGATAAATGAAACAGTTGACCTATATTTACAGACTTCTCTCCTAAATTATTTAAGAACTTATCTGAGACTTCGTTAAATTGAAATATCGTTTTTGAATTATTCATACTTGAAAATATATTCTCATTTTATTGGTAATAAAAATTATTGTCAAGTAACCTATACAATTGATAATTTTGCAGAAAAAGCTTTTAGTTTTAATGTTTTTTTAATTTATTTTTTAATCTGAAAAATAAATCAGCTATTATTATCGATATGATAAATAAAATTGAAATTATTATCCAAGGGATTATTCCTGATATAAAGAAGGGTTTAAATGAAATGACTGTTTGTATATTTTTCGATACACTTTTTGAAGAATAATTAGCAAAAACAGCATCTATGTGTATTTCTTTCTGATATGAAGAGAATATATTTTTACTTTTTATTGGTATCTGTATCTCTTCTGATGTTCCTGGAAAGATTGCTATATTTTTAAGGTTACTTTTAAACAGAACTTTATTGTTAGAAGATAGTATAGATATATTTCCACTCCTTAACACCTGATTCCCTGTATTTTTAATATAAAGATCAATGTTATTAGTAAATCCAGATATTAAATTATAAATATCTTGACCCTTTATTACAAAATTTGGATTCTCAGAAAAAGGTTCATTTACTGCCTGTATATTTATATTATTCTGAGGATTCTTCTCTTTTACAAAAGAAAGTATCAAAGGAGGATTAACTGAGCTAAATCCATATCTTGCAAGTGCAAAATGTGAAGAGCCAACATTTCCAAAAAAA
>JAJYWX010000036.1 GCA_021791275.1 bacterium
TGAGCGATATCTAAACTATGAGTAGATACAAATATAGATCCACCTCTTAATACAAAATCTTGCATATATTTTATAAACTTTGAAGAGGAAATTGGATCAAGGCCTACCATCGGCTCATCTATTATAAGAATTGAAGGATCATGCATCAAGCTTGCGGCTATTATTAATTTTTGTTTGGATCCTCTAGAAAAATCTTGTATTTGCAAATTTATATCTTCATCTATATAAAAAAGATCCAGTGCTTCCTTTATTTTTGCATCTTTATCTGAGCTTGGTATTCCATACATATCAGCGAAAAATCCCATAAATTGTAAAACGTTAAGTCCCTCATATACATATGGTTCATCAGGTATATACCCTATTTCAGATTTATACGAAATATCTTCAATCGGCTTACCATTAATTTTTATATCACCCTTATCCTTCTTATAAATACCTACTAATGTTTTAATAGTAGTACTTTTACCTGCACCATTAGGACCTAGGAATCCATAAATTTCACCTTTCTTTACAGTTAATGTTAGATTTTTAACACTTTTTACATCACCAAAAGACTTTGAAAAATTCTTTATTTCTATTGCATCCATAATATAATTATATTATAAATAGAATATATAAATTAATCAATTTTAAACTAAAAATTATGAATACACCTAATCTTATAGGTATATCAGGAAGTTTGAGAAAAAATTCATTCAATACTAGCCTTTTAAAAGAAAGTAAAAAAATGTCTCAAGATTTATTTAATTTTAAAATTTTAGATATACATGATATTCCACTATATAATGAAGATTTATGGGAAAATACTCCAAAAGAAGTAATTAATCTAAAAAATAGTATAAAAGAATCAGATATAGTACTCTTAGCTTTATCTGAATATAACTATAGTTTCTCGGGAGTTTTAAAAAATGCTATTGATTGGGCATCAAGAAATCCTAATATATTAGATAATAAAGTAGTTGGAATTTATGGTGCATCTTCAGGACAGATGGGAACATCTAGAGCTCAGGCGGCTATAAGACCTGTACTTCAGGCTCTAAATACCTATGTTATGGCAAAACCTGAAATTTTTATAAATCTTGCAGAATCAAAATTTGATAAAGATGGAGAAATAATAGATGAAGATACAAAAGCAAAAATGAGAATCTTTCTTGAAAACTTATATGATTTTTATTATAAAATCAATCCTATTTGAAAATAAAGAAATGTCCGTTGGATGTATCAGCAAAAAATCTTCCATCAAAATATGTTAAACCGCTAACAGCTACTTGTCCCCCTGTTGTTCTTTCAGCCAAATATCTCCCATTGAATCTATTATACACATAGATATCACCTAAACCGTTATCATAATACAAAAATTTATTTAATATCACAAAAGGTTTGTTATTTAACCCTGAAGCTGTTTTAGCCCAAATAATCTTACCTGTATTTGAATTTACTGCATATATTTTTTGTGCAGTAGTGGATCCAATATAAACCTTATTATTTGTTATTGTAGGAACAGTTCCTTCCATTTGAGCACCATTAGGAAGATTAATAAGACCATAACCCTCATTTAAATTCCATACAATATCTCCATTTTTAGCATTTATTTTAAATAAATAATCATACCCTTTATTTTGTTTTTTATTAACTAGCTTTGTTGCCACAGTATAAAGGGAACCATTTCCATAAGCTATTGTAGTATCATCTAATCCACCATTTATACCATAACTTTTTCCTAAATCATCAGACCATGTAATTTTCCTTGTTTTAATATTAAAATCAAATAACTTATATGGATGAGCACCCCCAAAGTATAGATTGTCTCCAACCAGAGTTAAAGATCCTTGTGATGTATATGAGCCATAATTATAACTCCATAATTCTTTACCATTACTTGCAGATATTGCATATAATACTCCATTACCACCAACAGAATAAATAGTATTATTTTTATAAACCAATGTAGGTTTTCTCTGTCCTACTGTAGGAAATTTCCATAATATCTTACCAGTTTCAATATCAAGAGCATATATTCCACTAGTACCAGTTCCTCTTATAAGTTTAGAATGACTCTTAAAAAATTCATCATTCCCTATTCCAACTATAACTTTATTAATTTCAGGAAGTACTAAAGGTGTATTCATAACTAAATTAGGTAAATCTGTTTGCCATACGATTTTTCCATTTTGATTATCTATCTTTACAACAGATCCCTGATAATTTGGGTTTGATACTCCATATGTTTGAAAATAATTTGCAGTATCTATAAATGAAAAATCACCAGTCTCAACAGGTCTTGAGAAAAATGGCAAGTTATAATTCTTATAAAGTACAACTTTATTTAAATATGTATTATTATCCTTTCCAAGACTTCCGTTGTTTTTATTGTTATTATATGAAGATGAAACATTTATACTATAGTAGCTTGATTTAAATACTGATGGTTTATAAGAAAAGTCTATTACAAGGACTACTAATACTACAACTATAAGAAATATAATTACAAATTTAAAACTTCTTTTATCTGACATACCAGAAGATGTTAACACATATTTTCTCAAATTTAAATAGCGAAAATAAGCAAAAACAATAAAGAATAAAGTGAAACTAGGGCTATTAAAATCTTCCCCATATTCTCTATCAGTTTTTTTATATTTAGATTTTTACTAGGAACAGTTAATTTTTTAGATTTAATAGTACTTTTTGGCAAAATATTATTCTTCTTCACTGGATTTTTAATTATTGGGAAAGAAAGAGGAGAAATAGTAGGTTTAATTATTTTTCTTATTACAATTTTAATCTTAGGAGAAGTCTTGGAATTTATATTATTACTATTGACACCTTGAGGTGAAGATATAACAGAAAAACCGATTATATTAGACTGGTTACTCAAAACCCCTGAAGAAGTTATACTTAAGGCTGAAACTGAATAATCACCTGATTGCAAATTATTTATAGGATAGGACCAAAATCCATTTTGATTAGGAGAGACTAAATATTTCTGAACACCATTTAAAAATATTTCTATACTACTTTGAGGATACGCATATCCTTCTATGTTTGTCGAATTGTTAGAATTTATAACACTGATTGTTGGAGACAAATTAATGTTGTAAATAGTATTTGTTCTATCTAAAACAACATTATCATAGACATTAAAATATGATGTATTAAGACCATTTGCATCTTGGGAGTAAAGAGTATAATTGTGTATACCAGAGGTAGGATTAGTAAGTGTAATAGAAAAATTTCCAGATGTATCAGATAAAGAAGTTTCCAATACACTTCCATCCTCAAGAAGGTATACTATAGAGGATGGAGATGTATAACCAGAAAATACTACCTGAGTAGGGGTGATAGTCCCTGAAACTGTAATAGAATAGTTTTGAGATAAACTAGATGCATAGATCTTAGATAAAGGTAAAACTATGAATAAAGCATATATTATTATACTTATAAAAAGGATTATCTTTCTCATATTTTAATTTTTAGAAAAAAATGCTTTCAATGCTCTTTGAATATTCTTTCTAAAAATAAATAGTATAATTATAATAATTATAATAATAAGTATTTCATCTATTGGAATAACCCAGAAAGTTGAAGTTGCAGATAAATTACCCCCCTTTCCCTCACTGTTATAATTTACAAGCAAAGATGCAGTATACTCTCCAAATAAATTTTTAGTACTAAACTGCTCTTCAGTTTTTCTTACAGCAGAAGGTATCACATCTCTAGATTCAATTGGTATTGTGGCAACTTTTTGTCCAAACATATTGGTTATTATTATTCTTCCTGTAGGTTTTAATGTCACATTACCAGTATCTTTAATCTTTTGTATAAAATTAATATTCCCACCTTGAGAGATATTGGGAGAAGAATTAAAACTCAAAAGGTTAGCAGAAACATTTGCATTTCCAGAGATTGTAAGAAGTATTAATGACCCTATTTTAGTACCTACTCCTGATCCTGTTGGATTATTTGATCCAGATACAAAAGCTACAATGGATGCAAATCTTGATCCAGGTTGTGCGTTTATAGGAACATTGATTGTAAAATGAACATATTTATAAGAATTAGGAAGAATATCAAGATTTGTAGGTGATACAGTAATCCAAGAAGCAAGAGAGTATTGATCATTTACATTGGGATTTTGAAGTTTTACCTCTCCGTTATCCCCTACTGCAGTATAATTATCTTTTTCCATTAAAACCTTTAATGGAGATGGTGATGTGTTATAGACTTTTATAACATTTGATATTACACTACCAGGATTTGCAGTTAAATTAGAAAATACAGGAGGAGATATTATTATTCCTAAAGATTGAGGGGCCGAACTAGCATACAAAGAACTAACACTAAAAGAGAAAAACAGTAGTGAAAAAAATAATACAAAAAACTTTTTCATTAAATTACCATATTATATACCAAGATTACACTATAATACCAATAAATCAGAATAAAAACAATCTATTTTTTTAATATGTTGGAGTTACAACATAATCTAAGTTATTTGTATATGTACCTGCAGGTTGTGCAGAAGTTACCCCTAATTGGTAATTTACATATTCAGAATCCCCACTTGATGAAGTTGTAGAACTTTTACTAGCTAAAGTAACAGGTGTTGATCCTGAATTTGGAATTGGCTCATATATAGCGTTACTTGTAAATAAGGTTGAGTTATAATCCCCAGATGTCACATTAACTCCAAAACCTGTTGTAGTATTAGTGGTCCATGTACCAGCAGTTACAGCAGGAATTGTTGCACCAGAAGAATCTGTCAATAAATTATTTTCTTGCAATGTTACAGTATATCCGTAAGTTGCATTTGTAGTAGTAGTTATCTCTTGTGAAGCAACATTGGTTGAGCTTACATTAAAATGACCGAAAGGTATAGTTGTTGAAGTTGTAGATACCGTTGTTGGATTTTCAGCACCAGTTGTTGTTGTAGATGTTCCAGAAGCTACACCAGTTACAGTAAATGATAAAGATGGATCCATAGTTCCAGTAACAACAACTTGTGGAACTGTTTGTGTTTCCATAACACCGTAATCTGTTACTGTAGATGAAGAAGTCTCAGATGTAACTTGAACATAAAAATTTCCAGCTGAAGGATTAGTTACTCCGTCAACTATAACGCTAACACCAGATGAAGATGCAGCAGTAGCTGTAGAAAGAGTAACAGTTAAAAGCCCCGTAGATGAGTTATAGGAACCAGTTGCAGTAGCAGATCCAAATCCAGATAATGCTATGGTAGGAGTTGCAGGAACAGATAACCCAGATGGTATAGTTGTTCCTGTAGCAGATGTGGCATATTGAATCAAAATCGTTGAAACAGCAGTTGTTGTATTACTTGGAGTCCATGCAATTGTTTCATTTGCAACGCTACCTGGATTTGAATTCGAAAGAGTTATTGAAGCATGAGTTACAGTCACACTTGCAGCATTAAGTATCTGGAGTGACGAAATTGAGACCAATGATAATGAAACTATTGATGATAAAAAAATTCTAAAAAACTTATCTAATTTTTTTGTGTACTTTCTCATATTTTTCTTTTATATACTTAAATAAAAACTTTTTTTTAAAAGTTACTATATACAATATAAATAAGATAACTAGACTTGTCAATATTATAAAATAAATAGGCAAGATAATAATACTTTTTGAATCTATTGAACCTTGATTATACCCGTACCTTATGGAAGAATATATATTGTATTGTCCAAAAGATAATGATTCTTTCACATTTGATACTATTTTCCTTTTCTCTTTTTGTAATATTATATGTTGAGGTATATTAGATATTGTTTTCCTTTGATTATTCGATTTATCTAAATAGATACTACCATTCTCTATTATATAGTCATTGCTAAGATTTTTTATTGTTGATATAACATCAAAATTATTCATTGATATGAAAGGAAAATAAAAATTTCCAAGGTGTAGTACATTACTTTTTAAATCAATATTCGTAAGCTTTGCATCATAATATACATTTCCACCTACACTTAGAAAAAAAAGTGCCCCTATACGAGATACTATAGCTATACTTTTATTTTTATTGATATTATTAATTTTCTGGAAAAATACAGCTACATAGTGCCCTCCTGGATATGCATTATTGGGGACTTTTATATCCACTGGAAAATGCAATGTTTCGTATGGAGCCATAGCAATTAAAGTTTGTTTAAAATGAAACCAAGAAGATGATGCAAATTTAGATTTATCATTTATAAAATCCACACTTCCATTAAGACCAGTCACTCCAAAATTCTGAGCAAACACCTTCAATGCTATTGGTTTACTTCCACTATTATAAATATTGACATATTCTGTATAATTATCATTTCTATTAATATTTATCTCTGTTAGAGATGGGTATATCGTTAGAGAAGATTCCTTTGCATATACACTGTGAACAAAAACAGTAGAGGAAAGAATGAGTGTAAAAAGAAAAATAAATTTTTTCATAATTTTAAAAGGAAGATACAACAGTATATATAATATTAGTAGAATACTCTCCTGCTGCCTGATTAGCCGGAACTGCCACTTTATAGGTAATTGTCCATGTATCTGGGGTCCCGGTATAGTTTGCACCTGTTATATTAGTTGAATTTTGTGCAACAGTATCACCTGGAGATGTTTGTGTAAAAGGAGCAAATAGAGTACCACTTCCAAACAAATTAACTCCATTTATATCTGTACACGAACTCGTATATCCAAATCCATAAACTCCTGATCCCCAAGATGCTGGAGATGAATAGGATCCCGCCGAGAAATTCGCAATGGTATTAGCACTATTTGTAATAGATTGCATAACATTTGATTCATAAGCTAATACAGAATATCCGTTATATGCATTTGTAAGTACAGACAAATTCGTGGTCCCCTCTGTTGTATATGAGTTTGTGGCGTTCCAGTCTCCTAATGAAACATTATTAGAATTGATAGAAAAAGAAAGTGTTGGCATAACTGATTGCCCAGAGGATGTTACTGATGTTGTAAGACCAGCATTATTGGTTGCTATAACAGTAACATAGTATGTCTCTCCTGTATGTAATGGTAAGGAGCTAGCAGAAAAGGTGTTATATGGAGAAGGATTATTAAGGACTACTCCTGTTGAAGATAAAGAATATATATTATTCCCGCCAGGTGTGGTTCCTACCTCTACTTGATAGGGAGAGGATGTAAGTCCAGAACATGTATCTGAAAAGCCTGTCCAATTGGAATCGATAGAAGAGATTGATGCCGTAGAAGTTACCTCTTGTCCATCTACGTTACCATCATATACGGAGCCAGGAGTAGGAGCAGTATCAGAAACTGAAAAATTTGGAGTTGTAGAGTTAAACACTGTTGGAGATGATAGCCCTGCAGAATTTTTCACAAAAGCCTGCCAATGATAACCAGTACAATTAGTAAGTCCAGTAACATCTACTATCCCAGTTACTGCAGTACCAGAGTAGCTTACTGATGCTCCAGAATAATTTGGTGTTCCTGTAAATGCAGTTCCATTAGGTTCAAGTTCTATCTCCGGAGTAAGTGTATCGGACGAATTTGGAGATGACATTGAAAATTGAAATACAATATTTGTAGATATTCCTGAAGTCGTCCAAGTATCGTTTGTTATAGCAGTTGTTCCGTTTGATTGGAATTGATTTAAAGAAGTGGGAGCATTTGGAACAGAACTTCCAGCTGGAGGATAGAAATTATATTCGAAATCTACATTTATTGATGATACTGATCCGTTATTGCCATAAACAAAAATATTTAGAAAATAAACTCCTGCTACAGAAAGTGTAGAAGAGGAATACTCTTGAGTTGTTTGTACAGACGATGGAACTCCAGATTCATTTGTTCCAAAATATACCCCGTAATTATTAATACCTGATCCTAAATCATAACTCCCTAAAAATTCAAAATATGGGCTAGTATATTGATAAGGAGAAGGATTATCATAATTAAGTTGAGTTAATCCAGATGTATCCTGTACGTTTATATTGTCTAAATTCATATTTATACTATCTGAAGTTGAATCTACAACAGCTCCAAGGGTTAATGTTGTCATATTAGATACTCCAGTATTTTGAGATGTTAATGATGTTTGCAAAGATGAATTTAAATAAGTTGATACTGAACCTGATGTCCCATTAATATTTAAATTAAGGATTATTACATTCCATGTATTAAGAGGTATAACATTAGTCCCATCAGATGATGTGCTCCCAACATTATTTACAGTTTGAAGAACCGGACCTTGAGTAGTATCTAATATATTTAAAGTTACGATAGTTCCAGATGTCCCGGAAACAGTAGCGATAGTTATTGAATCAGAAGATGATGCAAACGATAAAGCAGATATATAGCTATACAGCCTTATCTGTGCTGAAGATGTATTGAATGTATCGTTAGATATATAACTGGTACCCCCAGAGGAAGTAGTCATATTTACAGAATAATTCCCTTGCAATACTGGTCCTTGAATATTATTCTGTATTAATGGCAAGGAGCTTCCCCCATCTGATGTAAATCCACCAGCAGGAGATGATGATGTCAAAATTGTTCCACTTTCGAATCCATTAGAAAAAAGACTTGTAGGACTAGAAGAAAATGCAAGGACATTCATATTGGAATTTGTAGGAGATGACCTATCAATACCAAAATCCGGATTTCCTCCCATAGCGACCCAAGAGCTTACTCCAACAGCATTTTCTACAGAAGCTTGCCAGTGATACTCCGTATTGGATAATAAATTGTTTATTTCTACATTTGCAACAATTGCAGTACCAGAATATGAATATGCAACACTTTTATAAACCCCTGCTCCTGATGTAACAAAATTTGTAGTAGAGTTAGTAAATGCTGTACCTAAAGGTTCAACTTCAACTAATAGATATAAGGTATCCGGAGAGTTAGGAGAAGATATTGTTGCTCCCAAACTGAGATTATAGTGATTCGCCCATGATCCTTCACTAATTGCAGTTGAGGATATCGAAGAAGTACTAATTGTGATTCCAGAAGGAGATGGTAATGTAGAATTAGAGGTTATAGTTACTTCAGACGAAGGTAGGGTCTGCCCAGAAGAGGTTGTAGCCACAACCTCGTAATAATAAGTCTCACCATATAATATATCTCCCCCAATAGGTGAGCTTGAATCTGAGGAGATTGTTGGAGCAGTAGATCCTGAAGTTGGCAAAGACCCAGATACCGGGGAGTTGTATCCAGAGTCAATAAAAGAAGTCTCTGCGCCATTGTTTATATTAAAATATGTATTCTCTCCACCAGAGGTTGTACCTCTATATATTTGGTATGATGTGGCTCCAGACACTGCCCCCCAAGATATATTATTTTGATTCGTATTTGTAAATGCAGTATTTGCCGAAGGAAGAACACCTAAGCTTGAAAAATTTACTTTATCTACAGGGGAAGCAGATCCTGTAGAAGTAGACCCACCCATTATTATTACAAATCCATGATATTCTACTGCAGTAGGATTTTCTACTGATAACGAATATGGGGTTTCATTCGTCCAGGAACCTATTGTTCCATTCGTATTGATAGGAGTATCATATACTGCAGAAGTTACAGACCCAGTAGTCCCACCAAAGATAAAAATGTATCCATCATAAACTACAGAGGCTTCAGAATCTATATTTTCAGGTATATCTGAAGTAGAAGACACACTACTCCATGCACCTACATTAGCATTACTCTGTATTTGAGTATAATAGACGACATTTGAAGGTCCGGATCCTGTATTTCCACCCATTATATATATATATCCATTGTATACAACAGAAGATCCATAATTATCCTGAGTCGGCAATTCATTTGCAGATGTACTCCATGCCCCAATACTTCCATTGCTTTGGATTTGAGAATAATAAACATATTGAGAATTACTAGTTGGCGTTTGTCCTCCAGACACGTATATATAACCATCATATTCTACTCCTGTATCAAAAGCAAGACCTTGAGGTAAAGAATTCGATTCTGTTTGCCAAGAGCCTAAAGACCCATCACTGTTTATTTTTGCATAATACACAGTAGCAACTTTTGTATTAGTTCCACTTACATCAGCATACCCACCTACTTCATATAAATAACCATTGTATGCAATAGTTACAGAACCACTTGTTGGATTGGGTAAAGATGTAGTTCCTATCCAACCAAGCAAAGTCCCATTATTATTTATTTTTGAATAATATACAGCTGATAAATTTACACTTCCGTTAAACCCTCCAATTTCATAAACATACCCTTTATATAAAACACTTCCTGAGTTTGTTATATTAGCGGGCATATTTAAAGTACTTTTCCAATTCCCCACTCCAATATTATTCCACGGGACATTCCCTGTATCTGTAAATTTGTCTCCCCTAACATTTATGAATTGAGACATTGTTGCCGAACCCACTCCTCTATACACGTTATAAGAAACTGCCCCTACTACTGGATTCCAAGAAAGTGTATTTTCGGAAGTTGAACCTGTTGTTGTTATAGAAATAGGTGTTGAGGGAGATGGAGTTGTTTCTCCATAATTAGTAAGTGCAGTAACTTGATAATAATATGTATTGGCAGCAAGAGTCCCTCCAACACTAGATTGAGAAAGACTAGCAGGATTATTGGGAATTGATCCAATTGTAATATTTTGAGTATTTGAAGTAATACCACCTGCTGTAACAATAAGATTGTCTTGCCCCAATGTTGTTCCAGATGGAACTGTAAATATGATTTGATTGTTTGACCAACTTGAAACATCACCAGTAGGAACGTTTACTCCTGCTATAGAAATATTATTTGATGAAGTATCAAAATTTCCTGTACCAGGTGAGGATCCAAATTCATTACCATTAATTGTAACTGATGCACCTATATCAGCCTGAGTTGGAGAAATAGAAGTTATACAAGGATTGATAGTAAATGAAAATGATGCTGTTTTACCCCCAACTACAACATCAATCGAACCTGTAATACTTCCCTCTGGTACTACTACTCCTGCTATTTGGCTTGAACTCCAAGTATAATTGCTATTTTGAGGAGAAGACCCATTTATTGTAACAGTTGAAGATCCTTGTGAAGATCCGAAATTTGAACCGTTAATATTAATCGTATCTCCAACTCTAGCAGAGGTTACTCCAGATGAAATTGTTGAGGCACAAGCAGTGGCAGTTATATCTACTGAAGAGATTGAAGGCGGAGGAGCAGCAAAAATTAATTTCTCTAAAAAGATCAGTATATATAAAAATACCAGAATAAATGATATTAGAAATATAAATATCTTTTGAAAATTAATATTACGAAGTTTCATAAAGAAAAATTAAAACTTATACATAATATATTAACATAAATGCATGAACATTTATAAAGCTATAAGTAATATTTTTAATAATTGGCGGAGAGAGTGGGATTCGAACCCACGGTATTATTTCTAACACACTAGCTCTCCAAGCCAGCGCACTAGTCCACTATGCGACCTCTCCAAATCATAGATTTTTGATATTCTAACATATAAAAAGATATTTTTTATATACAACAGCTAATATTTGATAAATCTAATTGGTATGACTGTGAAACTAATTTAAATACCTCTGATAGTGTTGGGAATATATGTATCATCTGAGATAAATCAGATACCTTCATTTTATTCTTAACAACCAAACTGGCTTCATGAATAATATCAACAGCATCATGAGAGATTAAATGTATCCCTAAAATTTCTTCATTTTCTTTATTTATTATCATTTTTATAAATCCACGAGTATCATTGATTATTTTAGCTTTTGGAACTTTATCAAAATCCAAAGTTAAGCATAAACATTCAGAAGATAGAGAAGAAACATCTTTATCCAAAATTCCTACTCCTGCAATTGAAGGGTGAGTGAAAATACCATATGGCACTAAATTATAATCAATGAATGCGTTCTTTTTTTCAAAACTATTTAATACTGCAATTGTACCCTCTCTTCCTGCAGTTGTCTCTAATCTTTTTGGAAGATCATTTACATCTCCAACTGCATAGATGTCTGGATTTGATGTTGCTAAAAATTTATCTACTTTTATAGACAAATTATTATTATAAACTACTTTAGCTTTTTCTAAATTAAGATTAGCTGTATTAGGAGTCTTTCCTATAGCAAAAAGAACTTTATCAAAAATAATCTTATTTCTTTCTGTATATGCAATTCCTTTGTGATTATTTGTTTTTTCAAATTTTAAAACATTTGTATTTTTTAGTATTTTAATACCCTCTTCTATAAAATATTTTTCAATATATTCTGATATTTCAGGCTCTGTCTCTTTAAATAATTTATCACCTCTCACAATCATTGTTACATTTGATCCAAGATGTGAATACATTTGAGCAAATTCTAAGGCAACTGCACCAGAACCTATTACAATAAGGTCTTCCGGAACATCCTTCATGTGAAGAGCCTCAATATGAGTAATATAATCAATCTCTTCTATCCCAGGGATTTGTGGAATATTTGCAGTTGAGCCAACGGCTATTATAAATTTTCCCCCCTCTATAATTTTATCTTTTACAATAATTTTTTTCTCACTTACAAATGAAGCTTTTCCTTCTAAAAAATCTACATTCTCAAGAGACGATAAAACTTTTTCATATTTTTCTTCTCGCATAGACTCTACAAATTTAATTTGTGAATCTACTATATCTTTAAAGTTAAAATTTAAATCAGAAATCGTTATTGAATCAAACCTTGGATTTTTTATATCAAAAATATACTTAGATCTTTCGATCATATACTTACTTGGGACACAACCTACATTTACGCATGTACCACCTAAGGGAAGGATTGAATTTATTATTAGAGTACTAATTTTAAGCTCATTTGCCTTAATTGCTGCAGCAACACCACCTGCTCCACCACCTATTATTATTAATTGATATTTATCTTTCATAGTATTTTAATAAAACTAAAATAAGCACTAGCTTGGTAATATATTATATATATACCTGCTATAATCATAATTATTCCTGCTATTTTATTAATATATTGTCTATATTTAAAAAATCTATCCTGTATAAATGTGTTGGAAACCGAGAGTATTGAGGATAAAATTATTGATACAATAAATATACCAAAAAGAT